>JBKJSR010000326.1:0-14651 GCA_046594355.1 Bryobacter sp. | reverse complement strand
GTGGAGCCATTGAGCGTCAACTGCGGCTGGAGATGATTGCTTACACGCCCGAAGAATTGATCGCGATCGCCGAGCGTGAATTTGTCTGGTGCGAAATGGAGATGAAAAAGGCAGCCGCCAAAATGGGCCTCGGGACGGACTGGAAGGCTGCGCTCGAACGAGTGAAGGGCATGCACATGGAACCGGGCAAGCAGCCGGCCATGATTGTGAAGCTCGCCGCCGAGGCGATCGAATATGTCACCAGGCGCGAACTGGTGACGGTGCCGCAACTCGCCCGGGACAGTTGGCGGGTGGCGATGATGACGCCTGAAAGACAGCGGATGAATCCCTTCTTCACCGGCGGCGAAACGATCAGCGTTTCGTTCCCCACCGATCGCATGACGCACGACGAAAAGATGATGAGCATGAGAGGGAATAATGAACACTTCTCGCGCGCAACCGTACATCATGAACTGATTCCCGGGCACTATTTGCAGCAGTTTTCGCAGGTGCGTCACCGGCCTTACCGCATGTTGTTCAACACGCCATTCTGGATGGAGGGTTGGGCGTTGTGGTGGGAGATCCTGTTGTGGGATCTTGGCTTCGCGCGCAATGCCGAAGACAAAGTGGGGATGCTATTCTGGCGCATGCACCGTTGTGCACGCATCGTCTTTTCGCTCCGCTTTCATTTGGGTTTGATGACAGCGACGGAATGCGTCGATTATCTTACCAACCGGGTTGGGCATGAGCGCGAAAACGCGGCGGCGGAAGTGAGAAGAAGTTTTGAGGGCAGTGATTCGCCGCTCTATCAGGCAGCATATATGCTAGGGGGATTGCAGCTTCGCAGCTTGTACCGTGAACTGGTAACGAGCGGGAAAATGACGAGCCGCAAATTTCACGACACGATACTTGAAGGCAATGCGATGCCCATCGAGATGGTTCGGGCAAGCCTGACGGGAACCAGATTGGAACGAGATTTTATAGCAGGTTGGAGATTCTGATGAATGTAAATTGGCATGGCGTCTTTCCGGCGCTGACGACACAGTTTCGCGAAGACGAAAGCATCGACCTGGAGGCAACGGCAGCCCATCTCGAGAAGATGATCGAGAGCGGTATTCACGGCGTGATCCTGCTGGGAAGCGTCGGTGAGAATACGGCGCTCAGTTATGAAGAGAAGCTGCTGGTGCTGAGCGAAATACTGCCCGTCGTCAAAGGGCGGATTCCGGTGATGTCGGGGGTGGCTGAGAACACGACGCGCACGGCGTGTACCTTTGCAAAAGACTGCGAGAAGATCGGCATCGACGGCTTGATGGTGTTGCCGGCAATGATCTACAAGGCGGACCGCCGCGAGGCGATCACGCACTTTCGCGCGGTAGCTAGAGCGAGTGGTTTACCGATCATGGTTTACAACAATCCCCCCAGCTACTTTGTCGACCTGACGCCGGACTGCTTTGTAGAACTGGCGGACGAAAAAACTCTGGTCTCGATCAAGGAATCCTGTGGCGATCCCAGGCGAATTACAGACTTGAAGAACACGGTGGGCGATCGCTACATCCTCTTTAGCGGTGTGGATGATCTGGTGGTGGAGAGTGCGATGCTGGGCGCTGTAGGCTGGGTCTCCGGGCTCGTAAACGCGTTTCCAAACGAGAACCGCGTGCTGTGGGAGCATTGCGTGGCGGGACGCTGGACAGAAGCGATGGAACTGTATCGCTGGTATACGCCGCTACTACATCTCGATACGAAGATCAAGCTGGTGCAGTACATCAAGATGTGCATGGCCGAAGTGGGCCTGGGGAGCGAGAAGACGCGAGCGCCAAGACTGCGCGTCGAGGGTGCAGAGCGCGAGGAGGTGTTGCGAGTGATTCGCCAATCGCTCGCGACCAGGCCAAAGCTGTGAAGCGCGTTCGCGTGATCGACTCACATACGGGAGGCGAGCCCACGCGCGTTGTAATCGAGGGTGGCCCCGATCTTGGCAGTGGAACCATAGCCGAGCGGGTAGAGCGATTTCGCAGCGTTCATGATCGATTTCGCAGCGCAGTGGTGAATGAGCCGCGAGGAAGCGATGTGATGGTGGGGGCACTGCTTGTGCCGCCCGAGGACACTGGCGCGACAGCGGGCGTAATCTTCTTTAACAATGTCGGGTATCTGGGCATGTGCGGACACGGGACGATCGGAGTAGTGGCGGTGCTCGATTACCTGAAGCGGATTTCGCCCGGCGCGCACGGCATTGAAACTTCCGTGGGCACGGTCACGGCAACCCTGCTGCCTGGTGGCGAAGTGAGTGTCGAAAACGTAGCGAGTTATCGATACCGGAAAGCCGTTGCGGTTGAAGTGGAAGGGCTGGGGCTGGTGAGGGGCGATATCGCCTGGGGTGGCAACTGGTTTTTTCTTGTCGATGGCCTGGCCGAGGAGTTGCGCGTCGAAGAAGTGGAACGCTGGATCTCAGCTACACGCCGCATTCGCGAGGCGCTCGAGAGAGAGGGCATTACAGGTGCAGATGGAGCGGAGATCGATCATATCGAGTTGTTTGGCCGGGGTCTCGCAGGTGGAGACAGCCGCAACTTTGTGCTGTGCCCCGGCAATGCCTACGACCGTTCGCCTTGTGGCACCGGGACTAGTGCCAAGCTGGCCTGTCTTGCCGCCGACGGGAAGCTCAGCCCCGGCCAGATCTGGCGGCAGGAAAGCATCGTGGGCAGCGAGTTCCAGGCGCGCTACCGCATGGAAGGAGATCTCATACGGCCGTCGATTACGGGCCGGGCTTATGTGAATGCGGAAGCGTCACTACTGCTCGACGAACGCGACCCCTTCTGTTGGGGGATTCCTCGTTGACCTTCGATGCACTGGTCGTTGGTGGCGGAATTGTGGGGGCGGCCTGTGCGCGGGCTTTGCTTCTTGAAGGTTTGAGCGTGGGCTGGATCGAACGCGATGCAGTAGGTGGGGGCGCAACCGCAGCAGGCATGGGCCACGTGGTGGTGATGGACGATAGCGAAGCGCAGTTTGCACTCACGAGCTACTCGCGGCAGCTTTGGGATTCATTAGTTGATGAGATGCCCGCGGAAGTCGAGTTTGAGCGCACGGGAACACTCTGGGTGGCGGCGGACGAGGAAGAGTTGGCGGCTGTTTCGGGGAAGAAACAGTTCTATGAAGATCGCGGAGTGAGTGCTGAGTTGCTCGATGCGAAGAGCTTGTATGAAGCCGAGCCGGAGTTGCGTCCTGGCTTGGCAGGGGGCTTTCTCGTGCCAGGCGATAGCGTCATTTATGCTCCTTGCGCGGCTCGCTGGCTGGGTGCCGGTGCCACTCGAATCATGGGCCAGGTGGTGGAGATGGGCGATGGTTGGGTCACACTGCGAAATGGAGAGGGCCTCAGTGCGGGAGTGGTTGTGTGTGCCATGGGTACGTGGGCGATTGAGCTTTTCCCCGCTCTGCCGATCCTGCCCCGCAAAGGCCATCTGGCGATTACCGATCGCTATCCCGGCGCAGTGCGGCACCAGCTCGTGGAGCTTGGCTACCTGAAGAGTGCGCACGGCAATGCGACGGAGAGTGTTGCCTTCAACGTGCAACCGCGCAAGACCGGGCAACTTCTGATTGGCAGCTCCAGGCAGTATGGTGTCACCGATGGAGCAGTGGAAGAACACATGGTTTCGCGGATGCTTGCGCGGGCAGTTGAATACTTACCGGCACTCGCGGAGATGAACGTCATTCGCCTGTGGACGGGCTTTCGGGCCGCGACACCGGATCAATTGCCGATCATCGGATTGTGTCCCGGGATGTCCCGCACTTACCTGGCAACGGGGCATGAGGGGCTGGGCATTACAACGTCGCTTGGGACAGCCGAGTTGATTGTGGATCTGGTGCAGTCTCGCGTTGGAGTGCTCGACGCTCGTGCTTATGCAGCCGGGAGGTTTGCCGAATGCCATTCGTAAAGTTGAACGGAAAACAGATCGAGGTTGCCGAACAAATGAGTGTGGCGGCGGCGCTGATGAACCTGAGGATTGTGGCGCGCAAGAGTGTAAGCGGTGAGATGCGGGGACCATTGTGCGGTATGGGGATCTGCTTTGAATGTCGCGTGGTCGTGGACGGCGTTGCGCATGTACGAGGTTGTCAGGTGATGGTGCGCGAGGGCATGGAGGTGTGGACCGATGCAGGTTGACACGGTCATCGTGGGAGCTGGTCCGGGAGGGATGGCGGCAGCGCGTGCGGCAAAGCGCGTTGGCAAGCGCGTGCTTGTCATCGACGACAACTGGGGACCGGGCGGACAGATCTGGCGTGGCCGTGCGGGGCTGATTGTGGAGGGTGTAGAGTTTCAGTTCGGTCGTCAATTGGCGAGCCTCAATGTGGATTACGGGCAATTGATTCTGGCTTGCGGAGCACGGGAGCTGTTCTTGCCCTTCCCCGGTTGGACCCTGCCACATGTGCTCGGAGCGGGAGGCTTGCAGGCGCTCGTGAAGACCGGGCTGCACATCCAAGGCAAGCGCGTTGTCGTTGCAGGCAGCGGACCGCTGCTGCTCGCCGTGGCTGCGAATCTCAACACGGCAGGTGCCACTGTAGTGCTGGTGGCCGAGCAGGCGAGTTGGGAGAGCTTGATGCGCTTTGGCCTTGGCCTCTCGCGTTGGCCGGCAAAAATTGTGCAGGCCTTCGAATTGGCAAGCTGGAATTATCGAGCGGGATTGTGGCCGGTAGAGGCTAGTGCGGGTGCCGTGAAAATGTCCGATGGGAGGACGTGGGAATGCGACTATGTGGCCTGTGGCTTTGGCCTGGTACCCAATGTGGAGTTGGCGCTACTCGCGGGCTGTCGATTGCGGGATGGCTTTGTTGCCGTCGATGAATACCAGAAGACGAGCGTCGATGACGTCTATGCGATTGGAGAGTTGACTGGCATTGGCGGAGTGGAGAAAGCGGAAGCGGAGGGAGAAGCGGCAGGCAGCGGGCAGCGACTGCAGGGCAACCACGCAGGCTTTGTCCGCACCCTGCGGGAATGCTTTGCGCTCAGGCCGGAACTGAAGGATCTGGTGCGCGCCGATACGGTGGTCTGCCGCTGCGAAGATGTGCGATATGGCCAGTTGCAAGGCTACCGAAGCCGCAGGGAATCAAAACTGCAAACGCGATGCGGCATGGGGCCTTGTCAAGCGAGAGTGTGCGGCCCGGCAGTCGAATTCCTGCTCGGCTGGGAAGCGGATCGGGTGCGTCCACCGGTATTGCCAGTGCGGGTCAAAGAACTGATCGGGGCAAGTGAAAAAGCAACGAGCCTCCCTGGTGGGGAGGCTCGTTGCGACTGACGATTATTTCTATTTCTAGAAGGTGTAACGGAGCGCAACCTGCAGGTTGCGCATGTCGCCCCGAGTGCCGCGAATCTTGCCAAAATTCGGACTGATCACGTTTGCGTCGGGGTTACCCCAGTTGGGGTGGTTTGGCATATTAAATGCTTCAAAGCGGAATTGCAACTGGTGGCCTTCCGCGTAAGGCATCTTGAAATTCTTCAAGCTCGAGAAGTCCCAGCGAACAAAGCTTGGGCCGATTAGAGTGTTGCGTCCAACATTGCCGTAAGTTCCATTGGGTTGGCGGACAAAGGCAGCGGTATTAAAGGCATTCTCCGTCGAGACGCCCTCCACCTGAGGGTTAATTCCGGTGGCGTTGGGACGATCGAAAAAGGCACCCGTGTTCGAGGTGTCGGAGGAATTGGTGACGGTGAGCGGAAAGCCCGACTGGATCGTAAAGATGCTGCCGAGTTGCCAGCCACCGATCAGGGTATTAAGGAAGGAGTTGCTAATGTTGACCGCCTTGCCCCTACCGATCGGAAGATCGTAAAGGATGCTGGTCGCCACGCGATGCGAGGTGTGAAAACCAGACAGGCCGCGCTCACAAGAACGGCAGCCACTATCCTGCGGGAACAGCGTGTCGCCGCCCTGGTTGCGGATTGCCGACGATGTGTCGATCGACTTGGACCAAGTGTAAGAGACCAAGGCTGTCAAGCCAGCCGAATAGCGCTTGGTGATCTTGCTGCCGAGCGAGTTGTAGTTGCCGCTGCCACCGTTGTCCACTAATTGAATACGGCCAAAGTTCGGAAACGGCGAACGGTTGGGGATCGAAAGGTTCGAGACCGCAGGATCGACTGGAACCGCTTCGTTGAGGGCGCGAAGACCTTCCAGCCGGTGTGTAACGGAACCCATGTAGCCAGTTTCAAGAACCAGGTTGTTCGACAATTCGCGCTGTATGTTGAAGAGGTAGGTTATCGTGTAGGGCGTGCGGCGATCATACGGATTGGCGAAGCTATAGGGACGCGGAACGTTGGCAATACCGCCGGCGACTGCACCGAGAGCGTTCTGCCATGTCCGGTTGGGAAGGGTTTGCGAAGAGTTGTCTCGCAGGCGGCCTGCCAGATTGCGTGCCATATCAAAGCGTGGGTTGCCAGTATCTTGCGAATAGAAAGCACCCGCGCCGACGCGAATCACCGTCTTTGAATCCAACTGGTAGCTGAGGCCGAGGCGCGGAGCCCAGTCGTTGTTGTCGCGTGCTACGAGACGGTTACCAAGTGAGCCATCGCAACGCACGTCGATATCAACCCAGCGCAGGTTGATGCCTTCATAGCAATTTTGACGCGCTGCACCTTGACGCATGAAGTAGGGATAGAGACTACGATCCTGAACAACGGCAGTCAGGGGGTTGGTCGGATTAAAATCGTTGGGCACGATTGCGTTGAAGAGTTTTCCCGTCTGGTCTGTCCAGGGAGGTGTATTCTCATAGCGCAGCCCTAAGGTGACAGTGAGCTTTTTCGAAATGCGCCATGTATCGTCGACGTAGAAAGCGAATCCTGTAGAACGGAATTGGGCTTGAGCGATCGAGACTGCGGCTTCGGACTGGAAGGTCTGGCCAAGCAGATAGTCGGCGAATGAATCGCCGGAGTTAGCAACCTGAGGCAGCCTTGTTGCGTTGCGGTCGAAAGTGAATTGACCGCGGGCAAACTGATTGCCCACCTGATTGTATTCATCGCGGCGGATTTCGCCGCCGAACTTGAAGCTATGCTTGCCTTTGGTCCAGCTCAGGTTGTCGATGAACTGCATGGCGCGGTTATTATTCTCATAAGGCCCTTCCGAGGAATTGCCAAAACCACTATAAAAGCCCTGAAGACTGACACTCGGAATGCCCCACTGTACGGGGGGACCGGCGGACAGACCAGGGATGCCGAGACCACTCACAACGTCCGTGGTGAAGGCAAGTTCCGGGCCGGTGGTGTTGTAGAACTTCGACAAACCAAAGCGGAATTCATTCACCACCGAAGTGGTGATGACGCGTGCATTGGTTGCCGTCCACTGCGAAGCACTGGTGATGATCGCTTCGCCATTTTGCTGCAGATTGCCAGTGAGCTGGTTTTCATCCGATTTCGAGTAGCGGCCAAACCAGTTTGAATTTGAGGATTCGACAAAATCGAAACGTTGAATGAACTGGTCTTTGTTGATCGGACGGCCGAGCGAAATCACGTGGTTGTTCGCCACTGTTCCTGGGTTGTTGGCTTTCGGGTAGTACGCGAGAAGCTTCTGCGAAATAGGATCGAAGCGCGAGGGCGGAATGATATTACCGGGGAATAGCGTACCACCGGCGACGCCGTTAGTGAAGGTACGTGTCGCAGGGTCGTAGATGCCACCGGGAACATTGGAGAAGTTGCCGGCGCGCTGGGCGTCTGTGGGAAGGGTGTAAATTCCCTGCACGTTGCGGCGCTGGCGGAACCACTCGTAGTTGGTCATGAAGAACAGCCTGTTCTTGCCGTTGAACAGTTTCGGAATCACGACGGGACCGGAGAGCACGAAGCCGAACTGGTTCCACTTGAAAGGATCTTTGACACGATCGGGGCCGGTGAAGCGGTAGTTGCGGGCATCCATCTTTTCGTTGCGGAGAAACTCATACAATGCGCCGTGGAAGTTGTTTCCGCCGCTCTTGGTCGAGACATTGATCTGGGTAGCGCCGCGTCCGAATTCAGCAGGATATACGCCAGTCTGTACTTTGAATTCCTGTAGAGCTTCGGCGGAAGGGAAGATGACGTAGGTGTTGAAGTTGGGGTCGGTGTTCTCGACGCCATCCAGAGTAAAGCGATTGAAATTGTTGCGCATGCCGGCAACGGAAATGTTCTGGTTGGCACGGTCTCCGCCCTGTCGGCCATCGGCTTGACCAGCAGAGGGAAAACCGAAACTTACGTTGGGTGCGAGAGCGGTGAGCTGCAGGTAGTTGCGGCCGTTGAGCGGTAATTCAACAATCCGCTTTTGTTCGACCACGGTTCCAACTGTGGCGTTTTCAGTTTGCAGATTGGTGGCGGCAGCGGAGACTTCAATGGTCTCGCTTACCTGACCGAGTTGCATTGCGACGTCCACACGAATGTTTGCCTGAACCTGAAGTTCAATATTCGACTGGCTGTAGGACTTAAAGCCCGCCTTGTCGATTTTAACCGTATAGGTGCCGGGGACGAGAGCAGGAAAGGTATAAATGCCTTCGTTGTTCGTCGATGAAGTGCGTGTAGCGTTGGTCGCTGCATTTGTTATTGTTACTTTGGCACCGGCAATGGGAGCGCCTTGGGGATCTTGAACCGTACCGGCGACATCGCCGAGGGTCTGGCCAAATAGGGTGGCCGTCAAAAGTAGTAGAAAGGTGAGCGGAGCAAACCACTTAGTTCGCATAGTTTTCCTCCTGAAGGAAAGAATTTTTGTAATGTTAACATATCACATTTCCTGATGTTCCACATGAGCAAAGTTATACTATCGAAACGTTTTCGTCACAAATGTTTTGGGTTTTGACCCCGTCGAAGGTGGGGGAGAATGGCCTAAGACATGAATCGTGATCGTAAATTTCCACTCCGCAGTCAGAACTGGTTCCAGAATCCCGACAACCTCGGGATGACGGCGGTTTACCTCGAACGCTACGCCAACTACGGCTTGACACGCGAGGAGCTACAGTCGGGCCGCCCCATCATCGGTATCGCCCAGACGGGGTCTGATTTGTCGCCCTGCAACCGGATTCACCTCGATCTCGCGGATCGGGTCAGGGACGGCATTCGCGATGCCGGCGGAGTGCCCTTTGTGTTTCCGGTTCATCCGATCTTTGAAAATTGCCGCAGACCAACGGCGGCCCTCGACCGCAACCTCGCCTACCTCGGGCTGGTTGAAATTCTGCACGGCTACTTCTTCGATGGCGTGGTGCTGACCACGGGCTGCGACAAGACCACTCCCGCCTGTCTGATGGCGGCTGCTACCGTCAACATGCCTGCCATCGTGTTGAGCGGTGGCCCCATGCTGAACAGCTATTACAACGGCAAGCTGGCCGGTAGCGGCGTGGCTGTCTGGGAAGCGCGCCGCCTGCATGCCGCCGGCGAAATTGACGACGACGGGTTCATGGAGATGGTGATGGCTTCGGCACCGAGTCCGGGCCATTGCAATACGATGGGCACTGCCTCATCGATGAATTCACTGGCCGAAGCACTTGGGATGAGCTTGCCGGGTTGCGCGGTCATTCCGGCCCCCTATCGCGAAAGAACCCAGATGGCTTTTCGCACCGGCAAACGCATCGTGGAAATGGTGCGGGAAAATCTGAGGCCCAGCGACATCATGACGCGCGAAGCTTTTGAAAACGCAATCGTGGTGTGCAGTGCGATCGGCGGTTCCACGAATTGCCCACCACACCTGATTGCGATCGCGCGGCACCTGGGTGTCGAATTGAAGACCAAAGATTGGGAAACCATTGGTCATGCAATCCCGCTGCTCGCAAACGTGCAGCCGGCCGGTGAATACCTCACGGAGAGCTTTCATCTCGCGGGGGGCATCCCGGCAATTCTGGGAGAGTTGATCCAGGCAGGGAAGATCCATGAAGGCGCGCGCAATGTCACGGGGAAGACGATGGGCGAATGTTATTCCGGCATGGCAAGCAAAGATGAGCGTGTCATCAAGCACTACGACAATCCAGTTTCGGTGAACGCCGGCTTCCTCGTCGTCAGCGGTAATTTGTTCACGAGCGCTCTGGTCAAGAGCTCTGTCATCAGCGAAGAGTTCCGCGCCCGTTTCCTGGAAACGCCAGGCGATGAGAACGCCTTTACCGCCCGGGCCATCGTGTTCGATGGACCGGAAGACTATCACGAGCGCATCAACGACGAGTCGCTGGGAATCGACGCGCATTCGATCCTTGTGATTCGCGGCTGCGGTCCGGTGGGTTATCCAGGTGCCGCTGAAGTCGTAAACATGTTGCCCCCGGATCGCCTGATCAAGCTGGGAGTGAATCAGTTGCCCACCCTTGGCGACGGCCGTCAGAGCGGCACCAGCGCCAGCCCTTCGATCCTGAACGTGTCTCCGGAAGCGGCAGTGGGAGGCAACCTTGCCATCCTCAAAACCGGAGACAGGATCCGGGTGGACTTCAACACAAGCTGCGTCGATGTGCTGATCGGCGACGAAGAAATTGCCGAACGTCAAAAAACGATGCAGATGACTGTAGCGGCAACTCAGACCCCCTGGCAGGAGTTCTATCGCGCCAACGTGAGTCAGCTCGAGGATGGCGGTGTGCTTGAGTTTGCAGTGAAATATCGGGATTTGAGCCAGATCATCCCACGACATAATCACTGATCGCGTGTTTCGAGTGAGATGAGCGCAGAAACAAAATACCGCGCACCCAGTCTCGATGCGTTGAGACTGGGTGCGAGCCTGGCACTGACGATCGGGCACATCGCCCCTGTGGGTCTCATCCCGATTGCCCTGCGCGATATATTGCTCGGCGGTGTTTCGTCCACTCTGTTTTTTGTAATGTCCGGGTTTTTGCTGAGCACTTCACATCGCTTTTGGATTCAGAGTTGGCGTGAGATCGCCATCAAGCGATTTTGCCGACTCTATCCGGTACACCTGCTTTGTTTCAGTCTTCTCCTGCCTTTTGCATTCTTCGGATCGGACAGAGTTTCCAACCCGGAATTGCTTCGTGTGCTTGGCTGGTGGGGCACGGGGATGCAGGGCCTGTTGTTTTTCGGTTCATTCGGGCAACTGTGGAATTTTCCTGCCTGGGCCGTCACGGCACTGCTGATCGGCGGAGTATTCCTGCCTTGGTTGAAACTGGCAAAAGTGCGCAACTGGCCAATCGACTCAAGCTGCGCTCTGCTCTTAATGTTCCTCGGAATTCGTTTGGCCTCAGACCTGTTGCAAGACACCCCAAGCTCGGAATTCGAGAGCACGCGAAGGCATATGGCCATTCTGCCGCGATTGCTCGAAGTCAATGCCGGAGCTTTGGCTGGAGTAGTTTTTACCCAGTTCAGGGAGAGATTCCACTTGCGGTGGCTCGGTAGTGATACGGCATTAACACTGCTCTGCCTGCTTGCTGAAGGGCCTCTAGTGATCCTCAGCATCTGGCATGGAAAAATGGGAATCTTCGCTTTCACGCACGGCCCGCTCCTGCCAATCGCTCTCCTCCTCGTGGCATCTGCCTACCTGAACCAGGGAAGGATTGCCGCGTTCTGCCGTCACAAGTGGATCGTGCAGGGTGGACAAATCTCGATCTTGATCTGGCTGCTGCACATTCCAGTGCTTCGATACTGGCAGTATCTTGCCCCAAGAATTGGAATCGGTGTGGACTTCAGTTTCAACGCCTCAAATACCCAACGTCAATTGAACCGCAGATTCGGGAAAACCGGGCTCAACCATTAACGTTGCATCCTTGCGGATATGTTCAATGTCGAGGAAAGCGAAATCCTCCATCAAGGACCGCGAAATCAGAAAGCGCCGATGGCACTGGTAGGGATCTTCTTCGGCGCACATCATTGCGGTTGGCCGCTCTTGCGATTGCTTAATGAGCTCGCGAAGCGCCTGCCGAAAGCCAGGCGTCTGGCGTTGCTCCGAATAGGCCAGCCGCTTGCGGCCGCCAAGCTGTTGCCCCGCATAAATGTAATGGATGCCGGCGGCCGCCAAAGCGTCCTTGAGCGCCTGCCCGTTAAATTGAGGAGAAAAACGAGACGAAGGAAAACTTCGCACATCCACAACTTGTGCGATGTTGTACACAAGGAGCAATCGCACAAAGGCTTCTATCGAATGGTTCGAGTGACCGATGGTAAAAAGTGATTGCATTCCCAATAAGAAAGAGTAGCGAATGACGAGGCTGGCGCGAAAAACTTTTCTGGCTTGGTGTACGGGCGCGCTTGCGGCACAAGAACTTCCGCAATCCGAAAAAGATGAGAAGCCCAAGCGAATGCCGGATGGCACGCTGCAGAGTGAAGCAATTCTGAAGGACGAGCAAAAAAAGATGCTCGCCGATTCGGCGAAGCTCATTGAGCTGAGTAAATTGATCGACGAAGAACTCAAGAAAAACGACCATCATGTTTTGAGTGTCGCCATGCTAAAAAATCTCGAAGAAGTAGAAAAGCTGGCGCGAAAAATGCGCGGTCGGCATACCCGTTAAAGCGGAAGTCTCAGAAAGTCGCGCGCGTTCGCAAAACAAATATTGCGCACCATGCTTCCGATCATCGCCTCGTCGTTGGGCAGCAGTCCTTTAGCCATGTCGTTCCCGATCAGATTGCACAGAGTGCGCCGGAAGTACTCGTGGCGGGGAAAACTCATGAAAGAGCGCGAGTCCGTTATCATCCCGATAAACCGGGAGAACAGGCCGCAATTGGATAGCGCATTCATCTGCCATTCCATCGCTTCCTTCTGATCGAGAAACCACCAGCCGGAGCCGAACTGGATCTTGCCCGCAATCTTGCCATCCTGAAAGTTGCCGGCCATCGTGGCCATCGCGTAGTTCTCATTGGGGTTGAGATTATAGAGCACCATGCGCGGAAGCGAGTCTTCCTGATCCAGACGATCCAGGTAGGCCGCGAGAGCATCTCCCTGCGGCGCATCGCCGATGGAATCGAATCCTTTATCCGTACCGAGGAGATCGTAGGCACGCGTATTCGCGTTGCGGCGGGCACCCAGATGAATCTGCTTGGTCCATCCTTTTGTCGCATCAAGACGCCCAAAATGCAGCATCATGAAGCTCGCATAGCGTTCGTGTTCCAGCGCCGATACTTCCCCGCCCTCGCGCGCTTTGTCGAAGATGGCAGTGGCTTCTTCTTCATCGCAGAAGTTGGCCAGGCAGCGGTTGAGACCATGGTCGGAGAGACGGCAGCCGATCGCGTGGAAGGCATCATGGCGCTGGTCGATAGCCCTCAAAAAATCGGCGAACGTATCGATGCTGATGCCGGACACTTCATACAGCCGCTCAATCCAGGACAGAAAAACATCGGGCCGGTGTACGTTCATCGCGTTGTCGGGACGGAAGGTCGGAAACACCTTTGCCGGGCAGTCGCTCTTGGCAATTGCGGCGTGCCAGCGGAGGTCGTCGGCAGGGTCGTCGGTCGTACAAACTGCCTTGACGCCAAAGCGCTTGAAGATACCCCAAACGCGAAGATCCTCCGAAGCCAGTTGCGCATTCGCACGGTCCCAGATCTCGCGGGCATTCGATTCGTTCAACAACTCGTCGATTCCGAAGTAGCGCTTCAACTCGAGGTGGGTCCAGTGATAGAGCGGATTGCGCAGAGTCTGGGGTACTGTACGCGCAAAAGCCTCGAACTTTTCAACGGGTGCGGCGTCGCCAGTGCAGAGCGATTCCGCAATGCCGTTGGCCCGCATCGCACGCCACTTGTAGTGGTCCCCCTCCAGCCAGATTTCGAATAGATCGGCGAACTGGCGATTCTCCGCAATGTCCTTCGGCGGGAGGTGCGAGTGGTAATCGAGGATTGGCTCGGTGGCGGCGTATTGGTGATAAAGCCGTTGGGCTTGTTCGGTCTCAAGCAGGAAGTTGTCGTGGATAAAGGACATGAATCCTATATCGTATCCGACTGCATCCTCGCGGCGGCAACCAACCTTATCGCCGCTTCAGTCCCAGTCGCCTGGCTATCACCTGGTCGATCCAGCGGATGGGAAGCAATCGCGGGAGTAGCCAGTTCCGGGCCGGCTTTGGAACGAGAGCGTATCGTGTTTTGGGCCGAGCCACAGCAAGTATTTTCACCAGCAGATCCGCGCAAAGTTCCGGGGCCAGTCCCTCGGCGGCAAACTGTTGCATATATTCGTAGGCGCGATCAAGCGCGGCCTTGTAAGGTGTATTTGAGTAACCCGCAAAATCGGCTTTGGCCCAGATCGGCGTGCGGATTGCCCCAGGGCCGACAACAATCACATCGATCCCGAACAGCATCAGTTCGCGCCGCAGCGTTTCCGACATGCCCTCGAGCGCATGCTTCGAGGCCACATAAGCGCCCACAAAAGGCGACCCAACCTTGCCCGAAACCGAGCTGATGTTGATGATGCGCCCGGGCTTGCCTTGCCGCGAAAGGTCCGTACCAAGCAGCGGTGCGAAGGCTTGCGTCACGGCAAGCAATCCAAACAAATTCACTTCAAATTGTTTGCGCACCCTGTCTAGCGGCAAGTACAGCAACGGGCCGCTGATCGCAAGCCGGCGTTGTTGATCAGAGCGGCGAGCATCTCGCCGCCGATTGCGCCCGCAACTTGTTTTGCCGCGTTTTCAATCGCGGAATTATCGGTTACATCGAAAACCAGCGGCGTGAAGCAGAGTGGAAAACTCTGGCGCAATCGTTGCGCGTCGACCTCTGTGCGAACAGAACCGAATACGTGGAAGCCGGCATCGATCACCGCCTTTGTCGCGGCCAACCCGATGCCGGTCGAAACGCC
>JBKJSR010000233.1:0-2767 GCA_046594355.1 Bryobacter sp. | reverse complement strand
CACCCTCCGAACTCGAACTCCTCGAACAGCTCATTAGCATCGCCTGGCGTCGCCACCGTCTCGCCGGCCTCATCAACCAGCGCATCAACAATGCCATCAATACCGTTGCCGTTCAATGCGCCTATACCGTAACACCACCAGAAACGGCACCCAATCCCGCCGCTCCTCTCGACCCAATCCACATCACCCTCCTCGCCTACGAAAGACTCGAGGACGAAAAGCCCTCTTTCGCCCGTCAGGAAGCTCAGGAAATTCGCCTCTGCTCCCTCTTCCAGCGCACCCTCTCCCGTCTCCAGCAATCCCGCAAAAACGCCGACCAACAAAAAATCAGGAACGAAACCAATTTCGACTTAAACGCTTTGCACCGAGCGATTTAAAGGCCACCCAAAGATGCCCTCCAACAACTCCGCCCAAGCAGCTTTTCAGGCACCTCTTGGTTCTGATAGCATCGTTCCCAGTTCAAAAATGGCTGAACGGAGCGTCGGCGGGCGTTCAGGCCGGATCACGATCAACGCTGGAACCATAGGTTCCGGGGGTTGTAGCGATCTGTATCAATATCAAGCGAGGATTATCATGACCTATAAAATTCCGGGACAAACAAAAAACCAAAACCTGAGATGGAGCACATTAGGGGCGCTAGTCGTCATGTTAGCCACCTCCACGTTCTGCCCCACCGCCGCGATCGCTCAGAGCGGCGCCGGATCGATCAAGGGAACAATTCAGGATGCAACAGGCTCTTCGATACCAGGCTGCCTGGTTCATGTGGTCAACCAGAGCACGGGCGTAGCCTACGATACAACGGCGAACGCAACTGGCTTCTACTCGGTGCCAGGGCTCTTTGCAGGCAACTACACCCTCACCTTCACTGCGCCGGGGATGAAGAAGTACCAGGCTTCAGTCGGGCTTCAAAATGCGCAAAACGTAGTCCTCAGTCCCACGCTTACAGTGGGCGAAGTTGCCGAACAGGTCACCGTGATCGGAAACGAAATTCAGCTCGTTACCACCGACAGTGGCACCATCAGCAATCAGTTGGATCGCACCCGCATCGACCAGCTCCCGCAGAATGGGCGCAATGTGCTCGGCCTCGCTGCGGCAACCACCCCGGGCCTCGAGGCGGGCGGACAGCGGGCCAACGGACTCATGCCCGAGGGCCTCGAATACACCCAGGACGGCGCCCCCATGACCAATCGCAACTTCGGCGGCGAAGGCAATTCGACCCAGGCCCAGTTACCCGACCCCGACGCTGTGCAGGAAGTCAGGATCGAGACGCTCAACTCAAGCGCGCAGTTTGCAACCCCCGCAACCGCGATCATCACCACCAAATCGGGAACCAATCAGGTGCATGGTTCCATGTTTGAAACCTTCCGCAACAACGCCCTCGGCATCGCCAAAGCTAGGCAGAATCCACCCAATTTTGCTGCGCCCCACCTGGTGCGCAATGAGTTTGGAGCATCCGTCGGCGGCCCCATCTTGATCCCCAGGCTCTACAACGGCAAAAATAAGTCCTTCTTCTTCTTCGCCTACGAGCGTTTCTCTGTCCGGCAGGCATCCAATCAGTTGGTCTTCGTGCCTACCTTGGCCATGAGGAATGGCGACTTCAGCGGCTTGATCAACAGAGCCGGTGTGCTCAATACCCTCTACGACCCCAACACTACAGACGCCTCCTTGCAGCGCCAGCCCTTTGCCAACAACCAGATCCCGATAACTCGCATCAGTCCCTTGGCCAAGGCACTCTATGCCGCAACTCCGCTTCCCAATACGATCGACAATCCGCTGGTCAGCTCCAATTTGAACGACATCAATAACATCCAAAACACGGTTCCTAACATCAACTTTCGCCTTGATCACGTCATCAACCAGAACAACCGCGTTTACGCCCGCTTCACCCACATCGATCAAACTCAGCGGAGTTTGCGCAACTACCCGAATCAGTCGCCGGCCAACATCGCGGGCGGTGGTCTGCCTGCAGGTGCCACGGGCTACCAGCAAATCCCGATCACCACCATCAGCGCCGCACTGGGTTACTCGAAGGTCTTTTCCCCGACCTTCTTCTCCGAGACCATTTTGAGCCAGCAATGGATGAGGCAATACGTTCAGGGTGCCGGTGATGTCAATCAAAACTATGAGAAGTTACTGGGGCTTCCCAACAACTTCGGCCAGTCCGGCTTTCCCGAGATTGGCGGCAACCTGATCATGCCCTATGGCGGCTCCCAGTACAACTACGGCATGAGCCAGATCATTTCTAACTTCGATCAAAATATGACGAAGATCGCGGGCAAGCATCAGATCCAGTTTGGCGGCCGTTATCGGCACGAACGCTTCGGTTATCTTCCCGACCGCCAAGCCGACACCATCACATTCTCGAATCTGGCAACGGCCGTCTACGATCCGGCGACCGGAACCAATTTCGGTGCCCGGGCAAACACCGGCAATCAAAATGCCGATTTCTTCCTCGGGGCTGCCAGCTCTTATAGGCAGGTAAAGAATGCACCCTTCGGCCGCTTCCGGGAGCAGGAATTCGACTTCTATGTTCAAGACAACTTCCGCGTCAGCAAGTCGCTCACCATCAACGCCGGCCTTCGCTGGGAGATGCATCCTGGCCCATTCACCGAAAACGGAATCGGAGTGACCTTTGACCTCAAGAGCAATTCCATTGTCCTGCCCAATCCGTTGGACTTCTACATCGAAAAGGGATTCACCACGCAAGCAATCGTCACCAATCTCAAGAACCTCGGCGTCAACTTCTCAACTCCGGAGCAGGCAAAGC
>JBKJSR010000111.1:0-4655 GCA_046594355.1 Bryobacter sp. | reverse complement strand
AAGACTCCTTCACTCCCGCTCTGCTCAAGTCCATTCTCCAGTCGCTAAAGTCCCCCATCAAGCCCGTCATTATGGACCAGCGCCGCATCGCCGGCATCGGCAACATCTACGCGAGCGAAGTCCTCTGGCACGCCCGCATCGATCCCCGCATGCCCGCTCGCGATGTCCCGAATCGAAAAGTCAACGCCCTCCACAAGGCCATCCAAAAAGTCCTCCGTCACGCAGTTGCCTCCGCCTACGCCGAATACACCCAACCCGGCAGCTTCCCCGATAGCGAAAGTTTCGGCGTCGCCGTCTATGGCCGCCACGGGGAACCCTGCCGCAAATGCAAACAACTCATCCTTCGAATCGTTCAGTGCGGACGCGGCACTTTCTTCTGTTCAAACTGCCAACACCCCTGACAACCCTCTTCGCTGCTAGAATTCAAATTCTTCCCCGTGATTACAGACCTCATTGAAGTCAACGCCGAAACCCCCGATCCATCTGTCATTCGTCGCGCCGCCGACGTCATTCGACAGGGCGGGGTAGTCGCGATTCCCAGCGACTCCCTTTACATGCTGGTAGCCGACCCCTTCAACCTCGCCGCCGTCGGCAAGGTCTTCGCCGCCAAGGGCCGCGAGAGCACGCGCAGCCTTCCCCTGCTTGTCGACGATCTCATGATGGTCGAAGACCTTACGGGCGAAGTAACCGTGCGCTTCCAGCTCCTCGCCCGCCGCTTCTGGCCCGGCCCTCTCACGATCATCGTGCCCGCCTCCTCCAAGGTGCCTCTCAAACTCACCGGCAACACCGGACGCCTCGCCCTCCGCCAAACCAAATCCGCCGTCGGCAACGCCCTCATCGATTTCCTCTCCATGCCATTAATCGCGACCAGCGCGAATGTTAGCGGAGTCCCAACCTGTGCTTCGGGCATCGAAGTATTTGGGACCATGGACGGTCGCCTCAATCTCGTCGTCGATGGGGGCCACTGTGTTGGTCAAGGTGCCACTACCATCGACATCACGGAACCCTACTGGCGCGTCATCAAGCAGGGAGCCATTGAGGAGCGCGAGATCGCCGAAGTCCTGAAAGAGAACTAAATGCAATACACCCGACTCGGCTTAACCGGCCTGAATGTTTCACGGATCTGCCTAGGCACCATGACCTACGGCGCAAAAACCTGGCGCCAATGGGTGCTCGAAGAAGCGGAGAGCATTCCGCTTATTGCCAAGGCCTGGGAACTTGGCATCAACTTTTTCGATACCGCCGACATGTACTCCGTCGGGGTGAGCGAAGAAATTCTCGGCAAGGCCATCCGCGAGATCGGGATTCCCCGCGACCGCATCGTTGTCGCTACCAAACTCTTCAACCCCATGGGTCCCGACCTCAACCAGCGCGGCCTCTCCCGCAAGCACCTCCGCCACGCGCTCGAAGACAGTCTCCGCCGCCTCGGCATGGATTACGTCGATCTCTACCAGATCCATCGCTTCGACCCTGAAACCGGCGTCGATGAAATCATGAGCGGTCTCAATGACGTCGTCCGCGAAGGCAAAGCCCTCTACCTGGGCGCTTCTTCGATGTATGCCTGGCAACTCGCTAAACTGCAATTCGCCGCCCAGCGTTCTGGCGGCGCGCAGTTCGTCACCATGCAGAATCATTACAATCTCGCTTACCGGGAAGAAGAGCGCGAGATGATCCCCTTCTGCGTCGATCAGGGCCTTGGCATCCTCCCCTGGAGCCCTCTCGGCCGTGGTCTTCTCACCGGCAGCATCAAGCGCGACAGCAAGGATTCGCTCCGCGCGCAAACCGACGACTATGCAGTGAAACTTTACTCCCGCGAATCCGACTTCCAGATCGCCGACCGCGTGGCGGCCGTCGCCGAAGCGCGCGGAAACTCCCGTGCCACGGTCGCCCTCGCCTGGCTGCTCTCAAAGAGCGCGGTCACTTCTCCCATCATTGGCGCAAGCAAAATCAAGCATCTGGAAGACGCCGTCGCCGCCCTTGATATCCATCTCGAACAAAACGAAATCGAACAGCTCGAAGAACTCTACGAGCCGCACCCCGTACTTGGACACAGTTGATGGATTTCGTGCTGCCGCTGCTGATTCAGTACGGCTACCCGCTCCTTGCGCTGATCGTATTTCTCGAAGCCATTGGTCTGCCAGTTCCGGCGGCTCCGGTTTTACTTGCCGTGGGTGCAGCCTCGGCCAAAGGCTTGCTTGATCCCTGGCTTTGCCTCTCGATCGCGCTCGCCAGCATGCTCAGCGCCGACATCATACTTTTCATGCTCGGACGCTGGACGGGTTGGTGGCTCCTCGGCCTCCTCTGCCGCGTCTCGATCAACCCGGAAGCCTGCATTTACGCGAGTGCCGCTCACTTTCACAAGCGTGGCCGCACCGTTCTGCTCTTCTCCAAATTCTTGCCCGGCATCAACACTATGGCCGCTCCCATGGCCGGCAGCATGTACATGAATCCCTCGGTCTTCCTGCGTTACGATCTGGGCGGCGCGTTCCTCTACATTTTTTTTTACGGCATCCTCGGCTTCACCTTTAGCGAAGCGATCGGTGCGATCACGGAATGGGTTGGCACGCTTGGTCGCGCAATCGCCGTGCTGGCGGGCATCGGTGCCGCAATCTACTTCGGGATCCGCCTCTGGAGCGTCTGGCGATTTAGACGTGCGGGCAACATCCTTCGCGTCACAATTGCGGAACTTGCCGCCCGCCTCAACGACGACATCCTGATCGCGGACGTCCGCAGCCACGGTTACTACGATGCCAACGCCGAACGCATTCTCGGCTCCATCCGCATCGAACCCAATCGTCTCCCCGAAGCCATTGCCGATCTCCCGCGCGACCGCGATGTGTATCTCTATTGCAGTTGTCAAAATGAAGCTACCAGCCAGCGCGTAGCCGAGTTACTCACCGAAGCGGGGTACAAGCCCAAAGTCGTCGTCGGTGGTCTCTCCGCCTGGAAAAAAGCCGGCCACCCCCTCGAACGCGTCCCCGCCGAAGACGTCGTTCACTTACCCCGCTTCGTCTAAATCCATCGCGCGCAGCAGTTCAAGCGTTGAGCCCGCGACCATTTCACCGCCTAAAATTCAACTTCGGAATTTCCTGGCGGGCCCGCTAGCCTGCCAAGCCCGCCAGCACTCCGCGCAGATAAGCAAAGCTCTTGGCCATCCCGGCCACCGGGTTGTCGCCGTTGATCTCGTACTCCATCATCACGGCACCCGTGTATTTCATCTTCTTCAGCAATTTGAAAATCGCGACAAGCGGTAGCACTCCTTCGCCGATATCGCATTGGCTGTCCTTGTTCGACGCCACCTTCAGGTCCTTGACATGCATGTCCAGCAAGCGCGGCCCCGCCATCTCAAGCGATTCAAGAACAGGTTGGCCCGACCGCGATTCATGTCCGATATCGCAACACACTCCCATCCGCGGATCCATGTTCTTCATCAATTTCAGCGCATCGCGCACGCTCGGGAAATTCTTATCCTCCGGGCCATGATTGTGGACGGCGATCTTGATGTCGTATTCTTTGACAAACTTCTCCAGCATCGGTAAAGTCCTGGCAGTAGGTGCCGACACCATCAACGGCATCCCGGCATGTTTGGCGTACTCAAAGTACGAGCGAATATCGGCATCGTCTTCCTTGGCGAAGGTCACCGTGCCGCCCCCCATAATCTTCAGACCCGCAGCCTCAAACTGCTTACGCCCCTTCGCAATATCTTCAGCCTTCAAAATGTAGGGAAGATGAAATTCCTTGATGTTGACATAGTTCACGTTCAACTGCTTGATCGACTTGATTGCCAGACTGCGGCCGAATTCGCGCAGGGAATAGCTGGCCACGCCCAGCTTGATTTCGTGAGCTGCCGCGCCCGGTGCCTGGGCCGCGCCCAGGGGAGCAGATGCAACAAGGCCTACAGTGGCCGACTGTGCAAGAAAATTACGCCGATTGGTCATTCCGTAATTCTATGACATTCCACAATGCCCGGTCGTGATTTCGACATGGGGGGCACGCCCTTATCTTTTCAAGCCAGCCAGCCACTTCAGTGCATCGACTCAACTCAAATCGGAGAGCATCGAATCGGAGGTTCCGGCCTTCTGGCACGTCCGATTCCCGTGATCGATCAACTGAGTCGCAAGCCGAAACCACGATGAGGCCGGTGCCTGAATTGGATGCCACCCGGCCATCGTTTTGTAATATTCGACAATTCCGGGCTCTTTCGTGTGTCGCTTCAATAGACTCGCACGCATTGAAAATTCCCGCCCGAAAGACGGAAATACTTGCTTCCGCTCGAGCTAACAGACGAGAAGGCTAAGAGCTTACAGGGGATGGCCGGATCAATTTTGCAGTCACTCTGGATTGATGCTAAGTCGCTGCTCCAGCAACGCCCGGCAACATTTTCGCAATGTTTTGCAGATCGGATGGAGGGCAAACAGCGTTGGCCTTTTTCGGGAGGGCGCAGTTGGGCCGGAGAGCGGGCCGCGCAGGGCACTGAAAAGATTCGTGATTTCGGATGTAACGGGTTCAAGCCCCGTTGGGCACCCCAACCTACCTGTGCGGCGTCCCGATCTTCATTTGGGATTTTTTCTTCCGGTTGTCAAACTTCTTGTACACCGGTGGTTTGCTCGCCGGAAGCATCACAGTGCTCTTCTTTTTCGCGAAGGTCGGCTCGG
>JBKJSR010000010.1:0-4125 GCA_046594355.1 Bryobacter sp. | reverse complement strand
AGCAGCAGCATCGACGCCGCCGTTGTCATCGTGCCTGGCCAAGCCGATGGGGTGTTCGGTATTACGCTCGGATACGGCAGGGAAATAGTGGGCCGGGTGGGTAAGAGCACGGGCTTCAACGCTTATAAAGTGAGAAGCAGCACTGGGCTTGGCTTTGCGCCAGTTACGGTAGCCAAAGCGGCCAAGAGTTACTTACTGGTTCGCACACAGGACGACCCTGAAGGCGACTCGCAGAACAACCGCCCGATCGTGCGCGAAACGACCCTCCTCGACTTCGCGAAAGAACCCAAATTCGCACAAGAGATGCCCGGCCCGCCGCTCGAAAGTCTCTTCCCCGACTGGCAATACGACAAGGGCAATCAGTGGGGCATGACGATCGACCTGAATCAGTGTACGGGCTGCAATGCGTGTCTGGTGGCCTGCTTTAGCGAAAATAACATTCCGATGGTGGGCAAGAAGTTTGTCGCCATGGGTCGTGAGATGCACTGGATACGACTCGATCGATATTACTCCGGCGACGACGATGAGACGACCGTGGCTGTACAGCCTCTTAACTGTCAGCAGTGCGAGAATGCTCCCTGCGAAAGCGTCTGTCCGGTTGCGGCAACGGTTCACTCGCCCGAAGGTCTCAACGACATGGCCTATAACCGCTGTATCGGCACCCGGTACTGCATGAACAATTGCCCTTACAAGGTGCGCAAATTCAACTACCTGAACTGGACCAAGGGCAAGACGGAGGTTGAGAACCTGGGTACGAATCCGGATGTCAGCACCCGCATGCGCGGCGTGATGGAAAAATGCACTTATTGCACGCAGCGCATTGTGGAAGGCAAGATCAACGCAAAAATCGACCCCAGCGGACGGCGCGCAGTGCGTGACGGTGAAATCCAGACTGCCTGTCAACAAACCTGCCCCGCCGACGCGATTTCGTTCGGCAATATCAACGACCCCAACTCGGTGGTTTCGAAGATGAAGGCTTCTACCCGAAACTACGCGCTGCTCGCGGAATTGAATGTACGTCCGCGTACGACTTACCTCGCCAAACTCCGCAATATCAACCCGGATCTGGCTCAAGAGAAGAAAGGCGCTGCGGGTCACTCGACCGCAGCCCACTAAGGAGTAAGGAATATGGCGGATCTAACACTTACAAACTCCGACCTCGACTCAATCTCGCCGCGCCTGGTACTCGACAAGGGATCCAGGCCGACGGGCTACAAAGACGTCACCGAAGACGTCTGCTCGATCGTGGAAATGAAAACGCCCACCGCATGGTGGATCGCTTTTGGCGTGAGCTTCCTTGTGATGTGTATGCTGTTCGGCATGCTGGCTTACCAGGTGACGGTTGGCGTGGGCGTCTGGGGTAATAATTCACCGGTCGGCTGGGCCTGGGATATTACGAACTTCGTTTTCTGGATCGGTATCGGCCATGCCGGAACACTGATTTCAGCCATTCTATTTCTGTTCCGGCAAAAGTGGCGTACCTCGATCAATCGTGCTGCGGAAGCGATGACGCTGTTTGCGGTAGCCTGCGCCGGTATCTATCCGGTATTCCACGTTGGTCGCGTGTGGCGTGCCTATTGGCTTTTTCCCATCCCGAATACGGATCTCAACATGTGGCAGAACTTCCGCTCTCCGCTGCTCTGGGACGTATTCGCGATCTCGACTTATGGAACGGTTTCGGCGCTGTTCTGGTATGTGGGTCTGATTCCCGATCTCGCTACCATCCGTGATCGCGCTACTGGAATCCGGGCGAAGATTTACGGTGCCTTGAGCCTCGGCTGGCGGGGATCGGCAGTTCACTGGAACAACTACGAGATGGCTTATCTGCTGCTTGCGGGCCTCTCAACGCCGCTTGTGCTCAGTGTTCATACCATCGTCAGTTTCGACTTCGCCGTGTCGGTGCTGCCCGGCTGGCACACTACGATTTTCCCTCCTTACTTTGTCGCGGGCGCAGTGTTCAGCGGCTTTGCCATGGTGATGACGCTGATGATTGTCTTCCGCAAGTGGTTTCATCTCGAGCACCTGGTTACGATCAAGCATCTCGAAAACATGAACAAAATCATGCTGGTGACCGGAACCATTGTTGGGTATGCCTACGGGACTGAATTCTTTATCGCCTGGTATTCCGGCAACCCATATGAATTGTTCGCGTTCATCAACCGCGCCTTTGGCCCCTACTGGTGGGCTTACTGGTCGATGCTTTCCTGCAACGTAATTTCCCCGCAGTTTTTCTGGTTCAAGAAGCTGCGGACGAACATTCCGTTCATGTTTGTGATTTCGATCTTCATCAACATCGGCATGTGGTTTGAACGCTTTGTGATCATTGTGACCAGCTTGCACCGCGACTTCCTGCCATCGAGCTGGGGCTATTTCCGACCCACTTTTGTGGATATTTGTACATTCGCGGGGACCTTTGGGCTCTTCATGACCCTCTTCCTGCTCTTTGTCCGCTTTGTCCCCATGATTGCGATCTCGGAAATTAAGGGAGTGATTTCGGCCGACAAACACCGCAATCTTCCGGAACATGTAGAAGCACAGCTTGCCGCCAAGCGCGACGAAATTATGAAGGTGGTGGTGTAGCGATGGGGCTCCTCGATCTCGAAGGTTTGAGAAGACTATTTGATGCCAACTCGCCCAAGCAGCTCTGGGGCGTGGTTGCGGAATTTGAAGATGAACAGGCCCTCCTCAAGGCAGGCGAGGCCATGCACCATAAGCATGGCTATACGAAGCTCGACGCCATGACTCCGTTTCCCGTACACGGCATCGAAGCGGCCATCGGGATTCCGCGATCCATCCTCGGCTATGTCGTGATCTGTATCGGATTGACGGGGATGATGAGCGCGATCCTGCTGCAGTGGTGGACCGGGGCCGTCGACTATCCCCTGGTCATCGCCGGCAAGCCTTACTTTGCCTTTGAATTTGCCATGCCCATCATCTTCGAGCTGACCGTTTTGTTCTCCGCCTTCGCCTGCGTATTCGGGATGTTCGCTTTGAATGGATTGCCGAATCTGTATCATCCGGTGATGAACTTTTCGCGATTTGGACGGGCCACGGACGATGGCTTTCTGCTTGTGGTCGAAAAGAGCGACCCAAAGTTTTCAGTGATGGAAACGCGGCAACTTCTGGTGAACCTGGGTGCAACCAGCGCCGAGATTGTGGAGGACTAGCAAATCGTGAAAATTATCAGCCTATTCGGTATCGGCCTAGTCGTGCTTGGTTTGAGCGGCTGCAGCAATTTCCCCACCCGCAGCGCTCCCGTTGAAGTTTTCGACGACATGGACCGCCAGCAGAAATACAAAGCGCAGACCATGTACCGGGGCAAGGGGCTTTTCGCCGACGACCGCTCCAATCGCATGCCGATGCCAGGCACGGTAGCAGTCGGTCACCTGAAAGACGACGATGCGCAATTCCGGGGCATCGTGAATGGCCAATACCTGGGCAAGGCACCCGTCAAAATCGACGCGGCCCTGCTGAAGTCCGGCCAGACGAAGTTCAACACCTATTGCTCGCCCTGTCACGACCGTACTGGTTCCGGACAGGGAATTGTTCCCAAACGAACCCTTTGGCTCCCCGCCAACCTGCATGAAGACCGGATTGTGGCAATGCCGGATGGTGAAATTTACGATGTGATCTCGAACGGCCGGCGCACCATGCACGGCTACCGCTTTCAAATTCTCGAAGCAGACCGCTGGGCCGTAGTGGCTTATGTGCGCGCACTGCAACGCAGCGATCGGGGAACGGTTGAAGAAGTGCCTGCCGAATTGCGGGCAGATCTCCGCTAGGACACGAGAGGAAAGAACAAGCAAATGGCAGCACATTCCCAACACACCGAACTCGATAGCTTTACGCTGGACCAGGGGCTCTGGACCAAGGTTCGCAACGTTATCGTATTTCTATTTCTCATCAGCGCCGCGGCGACGGCCGCCGGTTATTTTATCGATCCGAAGCAGTTCTTCCACAGCTACCTTGCGGGCTTTATGTGGAGTACCCGCATCCTGCTGGGCGCGCTATTTTTTCTGCTGGCCGGCTATCTGTCGGGAGCGGCGTGGAATGTCACGGTACGCCGTTTTTCGGAAACCATGGTGGCAACCATTCCCTACGGCTTGATTCTGTTTATCCCCGTGG
>JBKJSR010000752.1:0-5400 GCA_046594355.1 Bryobacter sp. | reverse complement strand
GGCATCAGAGTAATCGGAGAAATCGAGCTGGCTTACTGGTTTTTGCGCGGTCCAATCCTCGCGATTACAGGCTCAAACGGTAAAACTACAACCGCTTCTCTCGTCGGGCACATCCTCAAATCGGCCGGAGTCGCCGCTCAAGTTGGTGGCAACATTGGCTTTGCCGCCACCGGCATGATTGCGGCCTCAGACTTCCAGCAATGGAATGTCCTTGAATTGTCGAGCTTTCAGCTCGAAACTGTCCAAAGCTTTCACGCCCAGCTCGCCGCTGTCCTCAACGTCACCCCAAATCACCTCGACCGCCACGGCACCATCCAGGAATACGCCCGTATCAAGGGGAACATTTTCCGCAATCAACGTTTTAGCGATTGGGCTGTATTAAACGCGGCCAACCCCACGAGCGCCGCCTACTCGAAGTCGACCGCCGCCAACATCGCCAGCTTTTGTGGTGATTCCTGCTGCATTTCCGGCAATCGCATCGAGCTCTTCGGCAAGCCTCTTATGCCCGTGAGCGAGGTCGCGCTGCCCGGCTCGCATAACCTCGAAAACGTCATGGCCGCCGCCACTCTTTCCTCCCTCGCCGGAGCGAAACACGAAGACATCGCCGGCGCTGTCGCCTCCTTCCAGGGGGTGAAACACCGACTCGAATTCATCCGTGAAGTAAAGGGAGTCAAGTTCTACAACGATTCAAAGGCAACCAGCGTGGACGCGGCGTTGAAAGCGATTGAGGCTTTACCCGGCCCGCTCTGGGTGATCCTCGGAGGCCTCGACAAAGGCGGCAGTTATCTCCCGCTCGCAACTCCGCTGAGCCAAAAAGCCAAGGCCGCGCTCTTGATCGGTAGCGCCGCCGCCATCATTGAAAACGAATTGAAAGACCGCGTCCCCCTGGAGCTATGCGGTGACCTCGAAAGCGCGCTCCGATCTGTAGTAAAACAGGCCCAACCCGGTGATACAGTGCTGCTCGCTCCCGCCTGTGCCAGCTATGACCAGTTCAGCGGCTACGAGCACCGCGGCGAAGTATTCCGGCAAATTGTGGAGCAACTATAGGAGCATCTCATGGCACGCAAACTTACTGACTGGACTCTTTTTTTTACCGTACTCATGATGACCTGCTTCGGCTTGATCATGGTCTACAGCGCCACCTCCATTTCCACCGCCATCAAGGGCGGCAACATGGAAGAACCCTTCCTGCGCCAGCTCGCCGCAGCCTTCGTTTCGTTCCTCATTCTCATGTACTTGAAGCGGCAAAATTACCTGCTGCTCAAAAACCCACTCTGGGCCTTCATCCCCCTCGGCATCGTCATCGCAATGCTCCCGGTCGCCTACTTCATGGATGGCCGCGCCCATCGCTGGATCCGCCTGCCCGGGTTTCAGTTGCAACCTTCTGAATTCGCCAAGCCGGCACTCATCGTCTTCGTCGCCTACTTCCTTACACGCCGCCTGCCGGCCATCAACAGCCGCTACACAATCATGCCCGCTGCGATGACCCTGCTCGTTTTGTCCGGCGTCGTCCTCGTGTCGGACCTCGGCACTTCCATCGCGCTCATCGCCCCGGTCATCGCCCTCTTCTACGTGGCCGGCATCCACACACGCTATCTGGCTGCGGCGGCTCTTGTAGCCTGTCTCGTCATCGGCGTTGGAATCGTAGCTAAACCCTACCGCCTTTCCCGTGTCATCCAGTTCGCCGACCCCAACTTCGACTTGATCTCGAAGCTTGACCCGAACGGCCATATCAAGAACTACCTCGGCAACTCCAATGCAACCCGCGACCCGGGCTACCAGATCCGTCAGGCGAAGATCGCCATCGGCTCCGGCGGCGCTCTGGGGCTCGGCATAGGGCGAGGCCACCAAAAACTGCTCTACCTTCCTGAAGCGCATACAGATTGCATATATGCAGTCATCGGCGAAGAGCTTGGCCTATGGGGCGCTTCCGCCGTGATTGGCGGTTACTTCCTGATTTTCTGGCGTGGCTTCCGTCTCTTCTGGCTCGCCAAGGAAGACTTCGGCCGCTTCCTCGCCCTTGGCATCAGCATCTCCATGCTCGTCCAGGCGCTGATCAATATCAGCGTTGTCCTCGACATGGGCCCCGCCAAGGGAATTCCGCTCCCGCTGATCAGCTACGGTGGCAGTTCGCTGATGAGCTCTCTCATTTCGCTCGGTATTTTGATGAGTGTCAGTGAGGATGCCCAGTGGCTGGAAAGTGCTTCCTGATGGCTGGTGGAGGAACAGGCGGTCATGTCATGCCACTGCTCGCGGTAGCGGAGGAGTTGCGTGATCGCGGCCACTCTCCCTACTTCATCGGCACGCACAATGGCTTTGAGGCAAGGCTCGTACCCCAGCACAATTTCCCCATCGAGTACATCGACATCGGCGGCTACCAGGGCATGGGTCTGCTGCCAAAATCCAGGCTCGCCTATCAGCTCCCAGTGAGCATCGCCCGCTGCCTGTCTTCCATTTCGAAGAACAAACCCATCGCCTGTTTCAGCCTTGGAGGCTATGTGGCCGCTCCTCCGGTTGCGGCTAGCCTCCTGCGCAAGCTTCCTCTCGTCGTAATGGAACCCAATGCCATGCCGGGCCTCGTCAATCGCTGGATGGGCCGCTTCGCGCAAAAGGCTTTACTCTCTTTTCCCCAAGCCGCACCCTACTTCCCGGAACAAGCTGTCGAAATCACGGGCCTCCCCGTCCGTGCGGATTTCTTCGCGATCAAAGCCAAGCCCCGTGAAGAGTACCTCACCGTCCTCGTCACCGGCGGCAGCCAAGGTTCACAAACTCTCAATCGCGCTGTCCGCGAAGCTTGGCCGCTGATTCAGCAAAACAGCCTGAAGATTAAGCTGATTCACCAGTGCGGCAAACGCGAAGAAGCCTCCCTTCGCCACGACTTTGCTATTACCGGCATCGCTGGTTCCGTCACTGCTTTCATCGACGATATGCCGGCCGCATTCGCCGCCGCCGATTTCGTCGTCAGCCGCGCAGGCGCGGGTACGGTTAGCGAACTCGCAGCCGCCGGGCGGCCGGCCCTGCTGGTTCCCTTCCCTTTCGCAGCCGACGATCATCAGGCGAAGAATGCGCAGGCTGTCGTCTCAGCCGGTGCGGGGCTCATGCTCCGCGACGCCCAAATGACAGGCTTAAAGCTCCTCGATATCCTGAACCGCTTTCTTTCCAATCCCGATTCCCTGATCTCCATGGCCAACAAGGCGCGCGCCATGCGCAAGCCTGGAGCCGCTGCCCGCGCAGCCGGCATCCTCGAAGAAATTGCGGCCCGGAATGAATGACAATAGAGAGATTCAGATAAAAACAATATTGGGCAAAAATGTTTTTTCGTAAACAGCACTTCCATTTCGTTGGCATCGGCGGCATCGGCATGAGCGGCATCGCCGAAGTACTGCTCACGCTCGGCCATCGTGTCTCGGGATCGGACCTGAAATTGAGCCCGATCACCCAGCGCCTTACAGATTTGGGTGCCTCGATCTTAGTCGGTCACGCCGCCTCGAACATCGCGGCGGAAGTCACCGCCCTCGTCGTCACTTCCGCCGTCAACGAATCGAATGCCGAGATCGTGGAGGCGCGCCGCCGCAAGGTTCCCGTGATCCCGCGTGGCGAATTGCTCGCCGAGCTGATGCGCCTGAAGTACGGCATCGCCATCGGCGGTAGCCACGGCAAGACCACAACCACATCAATGGCCGCCACGATTCTGTCGAACGGCGGCCTCGATCCCACCGTCGTCGTCGGAGGCCGCGTCAGCACCATGGGCGGGTCCAACGCCCGCGTCGGCCAGAGCGATCTGCTTGTCGTCGAGAGCGACGAGAGCGACGGCAGCTTCCTCAAACTCGCCCCCATCATCGCCGTCGTCACCAACATCGACCGCGAGCACCTCGACTACTACAAGACCTTCGAACGTATCGTCTCCAGCTTTACCGACTTCGTCAATCGCGTCCCCTTCTACGGCACATCGATCCTCTGCATTGACGACGAGAACGTCCAGCGCATCCTGCCCGACATCCGCCGCCGCGTGGTCACGTATGGCACCACCCCTCAGGCGGACCTCATGATTCGCAACATCGGGATGGGCAAGTCATCGACAGCCTTCGATATCTATCGCCGCGATGAAAATATCGGCCGGTTTGAAGTGCATGTCACCGGGGCACACAACGTGCTGAACGCAACTGCGGCCATCGCAGTTGCGCTCGAACTCGGCCTCGAACCCGCCCGCATCGCCGAAGGTCTCGCCGCATTTCGTGGTGTGGACCGCCGCTTTCAAATTAAGGGCGAAGCCGCTGGAGTTACTGTCATCGACGACTACGGCCACCACCCCACCGAGGTCCGCGCAACCTTGAACGCCGCGCGGCAGCGGCAGTTTGCGAAGATCCACGTGCTCTTCCAGCCGCATCGCTTCACCCGCACCCAAATTCTGATGGATGACTTCGCCCGCAGCTTCTTTGACGCCGATAGCGTCACGGTCCTCGATATCTATGCGGCCAGTGAATCGCCCATCGAAGGGGTCAATAGCCCGGCGCTAATCGAGAGGATGAGATCCGCAGGGCAACGCGAAGTTGAATTTGCGTCTAGCCTTGAGGCCGCCGCAGTCGCGCTCGCTTCGAAGGCAAAGGCGGGAGAAATGATTCTCACTCTCGGCGCGGGAAGCGTATCGCAGGCCGGAGACATGATTTTGGCGGAACTAAGCAAATGAAAAAACAAATCACAGACCCCTCAATCGGCTTCGCGAAAATCCTCAGCCGCATGGTGATTGCGTGCGCGCTGATCGTCGTCATTGGCGGCGGCGTACTACTGGAAGGACAGGTCGAGCGCTACTTCAAACGCGATCCGCGTTTTGCTCTCGAGCGCGCCCCGGAATATGGCGATCCGCCTCCCAGCCTGCAAGTCGATGGCCTGCGCTATTCGAACAGGGACGTGGTGCTGAAGGTCTTTGAAGAAGACCTTGGCCGCAGCGTGTTTTTGTTGCCTCTCGACCAGCGCCGCTCGGAGCTGATGGCGAAGTCATGGATCAAGGAAGCCTCTGTCTCCCGGCTCTGGCCCAACAAGGTGAGCGTGCAGATCACCGAACGCAGTCCGGTTGCTTTCGTCAAGCGTGAAGGCGGGGCTGAAACCACCGTGATCGATAGCGAAGGCGCCTTGATGGAAGCTCCTCCCTCGGCCACTTTTAGCCTGCCCGTGGTCGCCGGTGTTGGCCCGGAAATCGAAGTAGAGGCACGCCGCTTCCGCATGCGGCGTGTCGAACGGTTACTCAAGGACCTCGGCGAACACCTCAAGGACATCGGAGAGATCGATGCATCCGACAGCGAGAACCTGCGGATTGTCCAACCCTTCCACGGGCGCGCGGTGACATTGATACTCGGCAATCGCAACTTCAAGTTGCGCTACGAGAACTTCCTGGCAATGGCC
>JBKJSR010000377.1:0-5394 GCA_046594355.1 Bryobacter sp. | reverse complement strand
TACAAAGCACTCGGCATACCCACCAACATGTTCACCGTGATGTTCGCTGTGGCACGCACGGTGGGCTGGGTAGCGCAGTGGATGGAAATGATCGCCGAGCCTGACCAACGCATCGGCAGGCCCCGCCAGGTGTATGATGGTCCGGCAGCGCGGGATTATGTGAGCATTGATAAACGAAAATAAACCTACATTAAATCAAGATCAAGCAATAACGATTGAAAATTTCGCTTATTCCATGTGTACGATCGTTGGAATAGAGAAATAATGCTTTGTTTCTCGCCGGCAAAGTATTGAACAATTCTTACTAGATTAGCCTACATGTTCTATCCCCTTAAATGACAAAATGGCGCTGCTTAACTGACAGCCAACTCAGAGTTGATGTGCTGGCCGAACGGTGAACGTCGACGGAGCCGAGATTGTTCAAATCCCAATAACCGTGAAAGAAGTTGCCTATCGGCTAGTCACGCTCGAACGTCGGGTGAGGTTTCGCTACGGCAATAGCATCACCTTAGGCTACACATGATGTCAAACTTAAGGGTGAATCTCGGAGTTTTAACCTGAGAAAGATGTATTATAGTTCAGGCCGAAATTATTCAGGAATTCTTGCCACTGCGGCTTACTTCCAGACACTGTAATCTCTCCGCGCATTTCTAACAAACCTGCATCGCTTTGCCGAAATAAAAGCCCTGTCATCGTGGGTGTGCTTAGCGCAATCTCAACTTCGCTTTGCCAAGGTTTGCCATGACGTATATCGACGTAACCAGCAGAGTATTTCACTTGATAATAAAGTGGTAGGTCTTCGGCTGCGGGCGAATAAAAACATATTGTGACCAAGCCAACGCCGAGGTTTCGACAGCGCAGCTTCAAGCTTAACAGGGCGCGCCCAATATCGAATTGATCCCCTTCTTGAGGCCCGGTTACTAGTAATGTCATGCCAAAGGTAGCGAGCGATAAAATCACGGATTCCAACTTCCGGCCCAGTTCCGTTAGTTCATAAACATGAGGCGAACCGACGCTGGTTTGCTGAGATTTCTGGATCAGTCCGTTAGCCTCCATGTCCTTTAGGCGCTCGGCTAAGAGATTGGTGGTAATGCCCGGTAGACGAGCTAAAAAATCCGAGTAACGCCAAGGACCCAGTAGCAGGTCTCGCACAATCAATAGAGTCCAGCGTTCACCGAGCACATCCATGGCGCGGGCAACACTGCAAAATTGTTTATAGCTGCGTTTTTTACAAGTCATGGTGAATTTAGCCTTGTTGCTTGACTTCTATATACTAATAAATAACAATAGTAATTACTTTATTTAATAATATTATAAAGGAGATCATATGCCCCTACCAACCCCTCCCTCCACCGGACTGCAAGCCGGATTCATGCTGCTCGTCCTTTTAATGGGCGTCTGGTGGACGTTCGCGGTCGGGAGAGCCTATGCGCCTGTAAATGGCACACACTGGAATATCTCGCGCGCCGCTATTGCACTGTTCGTCTTCCTGTTGTGGGTGACATTTCTCTTTGTCGTCAGTCAGCAGGCGTGGGCGCATAACTTTGATTCGTTTCCCCCGCCAGGTTTGCGCGTGGTTGTGGTGTTAATTCTGCTCACCACCGTGATCGCCTATTCATCCATCGGCCGCAAACTGGCGGAAGGGCTGCCGCTGGTCTGGCTCGTAGGCTTTCAGGTGTTTCGACTTCCCACCGAATTGCTGATACACCAGGCTGCCAATGCTGGTCTGGCGCCTATGGAAATGACATTTGAGGGACGCAATTTCGATATTGTCACTGGGATTTTTGCTCTGGCTTTAGTAGTGTTAATGCATAGGGGAGAGGTACCCGCCAAGCTAATTACGGTATGGAACTTACTTGGTTTGGCTTTGCTGTTAAACGTGGTAATCACGGCGGTGATGGCTATGCCTCATCCGCTGCAGGTGCTCAACACTACACCGCCGAATGTGTGGGTAACCTATTTCCCGTTTATTTTGTTACCTGGTGTGTTGGTGTGTTCGGCTCTGCTGGGACATTTGTTGGTGTTTCGCGCTTTGGCGTTACAACGAAGGGTGAAGAGGACAGCAGCGCAATAGATTAGATTGCGCTGTGAAAGCGCTAAATCTGCAAAGGAGCACATTATTTCACCTTTGCCTCCCTTCACGTGAGTTTGGTATTTTGGATTTCTCTACAGCCCCAGCGCTTCAATAATCGGCAAGCGAACAGTAGGTTTCCTTGCCCGGCGCCGAAGGCGCGCAGTTCATTGGCTTGTTATGTAGTGGCATCCGCCACCACTTACCGACCACATTACCTCAGTTGACTATCCTTACTGCCACGACGATTAATTCCATCCGTGGAAACCACTTTACCTTCAAAAATAGATTGGCAAGTTACACAAAGTTGCACTCCTGGAACCGCTTCGCGTCTAGCCTCTGGAATAGCCAACCCACATTCTTCGCAAAACTTGGAACTCTCGCCGGACTTAATGTTACTCCTTGCCTGCTTCACTGCGTCTTCAATACTAGCTTCGATTTGTTCCTGCACCGCGCCGTCTCGTGTCCAACCGCCTGCCATATCTTGCTCCTAATCCTTGCTACGCTCATCATTGAGTTTGCACATAACGCAAAAATCAGCGGTGAGCTGGGCGAATCCGCTGGATTGGCTGGTCATGTTTCTTATCCATTTGAAGATATCTTATTGTTTGGTCGCGGCTTTACTTAATACCGATCCACTATTCACTTTCGTGCGCAATTAGTACAATTTGTTTAGCAATATTCTTAGGTGAAAGAATAAAATCTACGCACCCGCTTGCAATCGCGCTCGCGGGCATATCCGGCTGCACGGCTGTATCGAGTTTCTGCGCGATGGTAACACCCCCAACTTCCTTTATATCGCAAAGCGCGGCTGCCCCGTCACCATCATAGCCGGAGACAATGATAGCTATTAGTTTACCGTCCCAGTGCTCTGTTAAGGAACGCAGAAATACAGTAATCACGTCGGGCCAACCTCTGGGCTTAGATATCGGTTTTAGGCGAAACTCACCATCAAGTACATGCAAATCACGCTGTTCTGGGATAATGAATACATGGTTGGGCTGGATGTCTAATTTTTCCGTGATCAGTTTAACCGGCATTGAGGTGTGCTGCGGGAGAATCTCATGGAGCATGGTGCCTACTGTTCTCAGGTGATTGACGATAACGATAGCCACACCCATATCGGATGGCAGATTCTGTAGCAACTGGATATAAGCATCGAGGCCACCGGCCGAGCCGCCTACGCAAACAACAGGAAAATCTTTTCTGTCTTTATTGGTTTTATTGGTTTGCATTGATAATTACTCCTTGATTGGTAAATTCGGGCATCGCCAAGATTCGGCGAAACATAGCAAGATATCCTCAAGACCGGCGCAAGCGGCTTTGTCGCTTGCGTCCGTGCAAAGGATGGGTTAGCCGTCATTGTGCTTTGCTGGCCTTGCATGCTTCGCGTAGCATTTCGACCAAGCTCTTCTCGGGCCGCGCCATAAATACTTCGCCAATGGACGTATGAAACTGTGCTTTGATGGTTGCGCAGGAAAGCCAGAGATTGGGCTTCATCATCTTGTTTGAAAACGACTGAAACCAAGGCTCTTCGTGGGCGTCAAGGGGCACCGTCCATGACGCCTCTTGCCCGTGCGCAAGTTCGACAAGCATTAGGCTGCTTTGATTTTCGTCATATAGCTGAATGGCGTGACGTTTCTTCCTGAGGCCAATGCGCCAACCTATGTTGGTGACCCTGATCGTTCTATCTCCAGTGTTCACAATTCGAAAGACGATGACCTCGGGTGGTTTGCGTTTGTCGCCCGGTGTAATGACCAAGCGATGCCCCACTGAAACCGATGCCCTTGGCCTGCCTGAGCGGCGTGCGAGATGCAGCGAAACGATAACCGCAGCCAACGTCCCGATAGCAGACAGCCAGTTTGAGAAGGAGTTGTATAACTCCCACTCCGCTTTGCCGATGCCGAAGAGCGTAGGTTCCATGTGATGGCTAACGTTTGACATGAGCGGCGGGGCCCGGCTTGCCGGGGCACGTCCGCTCGATGGAATGGTTAGGCGTCATTCGCAATTTCGGGGACAGTTTCCGCTTCAGACTCGTCCCAGCGCTGTTGATTGATTAGAGTCACGGCTATGAAATTAGCCGGCTTTGCGTCGTCTGGTGACTCCGATGGCAGTAGCCCATCGTAGTCCGGCCAGAGAGTTAGATCGGTTTCAACAGCGCTTCCCTTGAGAACGCCCTGATTTGGAATCGTAAACGCACCTTGATGCCAGTCGTACAGAGCGTCACCACTCCAACTAACCCATTTGCGCTTCTTGATCACCTCGCGCGTGGCGATGCAGAAGATATCATCCACAAGAATTGAATCTCCAGAACACTGAAGTTCTCGGGGAGAATCGAACTTTACAGAGAGTGTGTATTCTTGGTTCAAATCTTCGTTCTGGTGCTTCGTGACCAACTCTCGGAAGAACCATCGCTGAACCTCTCTTCCGTCGATCAGAATTGCATTGCAAGGTATGCCGTCAAGGTAGTTTGGGTGAGGCAAGGGATTAAAGCCGATACGGAGGTTCGTCCAAGTCTTGATGACGCCGAACCAATAGTCACCGATCGCAAAGCCCACGGCCTCTTTGCTCTCAGGAAGCAGTGACAGACAACCTACGCCTTCGTGCTTGGCGAGCGCCAGCGCTTGGGGTGTAAATCCCTTTCGCGATACGACGATCCGCAGGTTCGCGCCAACGTTCTCGCACTTCTTGGCAAATGCTTCAATGGTGTCTGGCCCGTTGGGGCGAGAGTGATCCTTGCACTCAACAATACCAATGACATCGCGTCCACCAAATTTGCCTCTGATCACGACATCAAACTGACGACGATTGCCGACTCGATCTGTAAGCAATTCGTTATGCGTAACGGTCGAAGCCGGGTCTAGCATTTTCTGGAGGCGCGCAACAGTCTTCTCAAGCGTCAAGCCCGGTGGCGTTGCCTGCGTCTTGGCCGGTGGGCGAACTCTCGATGTCATTAAATGTGGGCGCAACGGCTATGACGCCTAACGTTTGAGTTGAGAGGCGCGCGGAAGCAGGGCGGCTTTGGCCCAGAATGTAATGAAGGCCAAACCCGCCCTGCCGGAGCGCGTCCTCTCGAACGTAGTGTTAGGCAGCACTCTGCGACTACCCTCTCTTGTTGCCGAGCACAAGGAGTAGGCCGCCGATCACGATGGCTCCAATGCCTGCCCACATTGGGACGTTCACCTGTTGCTTCTCTTTGACAGAGAGTTCGATAGGACCCAGTTTCACTGCGGCTGTGTCCTTTGTGTAGCTGAACCCGCCATATACCAAGCCGAGAATGCCGGCCACGACAAGCACGATCGCGATGAGTTTTGTGGTGTTCA
>JBKJSR010000467.1:0-4934 GCA_046594355.1 Bryobacter sp. | reverse complement strand
GAAGCGGTCACTCACACGGTAGAAATTAATGGTTTGCGTCCTTCCAGGAGTGGAACTGACAAACGCCATTCTCTTCCTGCCAATCAGACTGTTTAGCAGACTCGACTTTCCCACGTTACTACGGCCCAGGAATGCGAATTCAGGAAGAGTTTCAGGGAGGAATTGGTCGGGTTTTGCCGCGCTGGCCAAGAATTCTACTTCAAACATCCCATCTCCAAATCACAAGCGAGGGCGTCTGCACCAACGCCCTCCATTCTATCGCAAATTGTCTGCCGTCGTGGAAACCAAGATTAATGGCGAATATCTTCCACGGGCTTGGTGGTGAAGTCCATTGCGGGAGGCGGGATGCCTACCGGTTCACGCTCCAGGGCGATTTTCAAAACTTCGTCCATATGCTCGACAAAGTGCAGCTTCATATCCCGCTTCACAACATCGGGAATATCGACCAGATCGCGCTCGTTTTCCTTCGGAAGAATTGCTTCGGCGATGCCGTAGCGATGAGCCGCGAGCAGCTTCTCCTTCAGGCCTCCGATCGGCAATACCTTGCCGCGCAGAGTGATTTCACCAGTCATTGCAATATCGCCACGAACGGGAATTTTGGAGAGCGCACTCGATATCGAGGTTGCGAGAGTAATGCCGGCGGAAGGGCCGTCCTTCGGAATCGCGCCTTCGGGAACGTGTACGTGGATATCGACGTGACGATAGAAATCTTTTGGCAGGCCAAGCTGATGCGCACGGCTGCGCACATAACTCATCGCCGCCTGTGCGGATTCCTGCATGACGTCGCCCAGTTTACCGGTGGTCGTCAGCTTGCCACGACCCTCGAGGATCGTAACTTCCGTCGTGAGAATTGTGCCACCGACTTCGGTCCAGGCAAGGCCTGTCGTCGAGCCGATTTCGTTTTTCTTATCCCAGACCGCGTCGCGGAATTTCGCGGGTCCGAGATACTCGTTGAGGTTGGCTTCGCCGACCAGGGACTTTTTGAATTCAACCGGCTTGAGGCCGGCGACTTCCTTGGTGGCAGCGCCTACAGTGGCAATCTCGACCACCTCGGCCTTCTTGCGTCCCTTGGCCTTCTTGGGTTTTACTTCCACCACCTCGTCGATGGGCATCGACATCACAACCGAGCGAACGACTTTGCGGCACACATTGCCGACTTCGCGTTCGAGGTTGCGGACGCCAGCTTCCCGCGTGTAGCCGTTGATCAAAGCCAGCAATCCGCTGTCTTCAAATTCGAGCTGATCGGTCTTGAGGCCGTTGCCTTCGAGCTGCTTCGGCACAAGAAAACGCTTGGCGATTTCGAGCTTTTCCAGTTCGGTATAACCGGAGAGGCGGATCACTTCCATGCGGTCTTGCAGGGGAGCGGGAATTGTGTGCAACACGTTTGCCGTCGCAATAAACAGGACGTTGGACAAGTCGTATTCCACGTCGAGGTAATGATCCTGGAACGAGGAGTTCTGCGCCGGATCGAGCACCTCAAGCAAGGCCGCAGAGGGATCGCCGCGGAAGTCCATCGACATCTTGTCGATTTCGTCGAGCATCACGACCGGGTTCTTCGTGCCGGCTTTCTTCATCATCTGGATGATCTGGCCGGGCAAGGCACCGATGTAGGTGCGGCGGTGGCCGCGAATCTCGGCTTCGTCGCGTACTCCGCCAAGGGAGAGCCGCACAAACTCGCGGCCCGTGGCCTTGGCGATCGATTTTCCAAGTGAAGTCTTGCCCACGCCGGGAGGCCCGACGAAGCAAAGGATGGAACCCTTCGGTTTCTCGACCAAGCGGCGCACGGCAAGGAATTCGAGGATACGCTCTTTGATCTTGTCGAGGCCATAGTGATCGCTTTCGAGCACATCTTTGGCAAAATTCAGATCGCGGATTTCTTTGGAAGCCTTCTTCCACGGCACCGCCAACAACCAGTCGAGGTAGTTGCGGCTCACCGTCGATTCGGCGGACATGGGAGGCATGTTCTCGAGGCGGCGCAATTCGCTCATCGCCTTGTCGAGAGCGTCCTTCGCCATGCCGGAGGTCTCGATCTTCTTTTTCAACTCGTCGTATTCGCTCTTCTCGCCGCGGCCCAGTTCTTTCTGGATCGCCTTGATCTTTTCGTTGAGGTAATACTCTTTTTGCGCGCGCTCCATCTGCCGCTTTACGCGACCCTGGATCGTACGGTCGACCTGCAACTTCTCGATTTCGATGTCGAGCATCTCGGCCACGCGGGTGAGGCGGTCGATTGGGTCGAAAATTTCGAGCAGTTCCTGCTTCTCTTCAATCGTCAACTGCAGATTGGCACCCACAGTGTCGGCGAGCTTGCCGGGATCGTCCGGACGAATGGCCGCGACCATGGTTTCGTAATTCAGATTTTGGCTGAGTTTGACGTATTGTTCAAACTGGGTGGTAACCCGGCTTACCAGCGTATCGAGTTGCGGGCCGCCTTCAATGCGGAAGGAGGAAGTTTTGACAACCGCGCGAAAGAAGCCGTCTTCATCGCTGACGCTGATTACTTTGCCACGTTCCACACCCTCGACGAGGACCTTGATATTCCCGTCGGGCTGCTTGAGGCTTTGAACGATGTTCGCGATCGTGCCCACGCTATAGATGTCGTCGGGACGCGGCTCGTCGATCGAGGCGTCGTGCTGGGTGGCGAGGAAAATCTGTTTGCCCGTCGCGTTGGCTTCTTCGAGCGCACGGACACTCGATTCACGGCCGACAACGAATGGGGTCATCATATGCGGGAATATGACTACATCGCGGATCGGCATCATGGGAAGCCGTTTTGTATCTGATCGTTCTTTGGTTACCAACATGGTTCTCTTATTTCTAAAGACGCAAAACCTGGCAAGAAGGATTCCTTACCAGGCCTACACCTTCGTCTAGTTCTCTTGTCGGATGATTTCCCGGATTGCCCTAACCGGCTTTTTCCAAAACAGCCAGGTTAATTTTTTGATTCAGCACCATTTCTTTGGTGACCAGAAATTCGCGGATTTTCTTCTGGCTTGGAATGTAATACATCAGGTCGAGCATCAACTCTTCCATGATCATGCGCAGGCCGCGTGCGCCAACTTTGCGCTCAAGGGCCAGCGCGGCGATTGCTTCGAGAGCATCGTCGTTGAACTTGAGTCTAACATTCTCGAACTCGAACAATTTCTGGTACTGCTTGACCAGAGCGTTCTTCGGCTTGGACAGAATCTGCACGAGCGCTTCTTTCGAGAGATCTTCAAGGATCGCAACTACCGGAAGGCGTCCGATGAATTCGGGGATGAAACCGGCGCGGATCAGATCCATGGGCTGGCACTGTTGCAGCAATTCAGCGTCGCGCTTGCTGGCTGCGATGGGAGCCGGAAAGCGGATTTCCCTGTCGCTGCCTTTGTCGTTGCCTTCTTCGGGATTGACAAAGCCAATCTGCTTGCGTCCTACGCGGCGGGAGATAATTTTTTCGAGGCCCACAAAGGCACCACCGCAAATGAACAGAATGTTGGTTGTGTCGACGGGAGTGAATTCCTGGTGCGGATGCTTGCGACCGCCCTGGGGCGGCACATTGGCAATGGTACCTTCGAGAATTTTGAGTAGCGCCTGTTGCACACCCTCGCCGCTTACGTCCCGCGTAATGGAGGTATTTTCGTCTTTGCGCCCGATCTTATCGATTTCGTCGACATAAATAATGCCCTGCTGCGCCCGCTGCACATCCCAATCGGCATTCTGTAATAAACGGAGAATGATGTTCTCGACATCCTCACCTACGTAACCGGCTTCTGTGAGCGTGGTGGCGTCGACGATGGCGAAAGGGACGTCGAGAATTCGGGCGAGGGTTTGCGCCAGTAGCGTTTTGCCGGTACCCGTCGGGCCAATCAAAAGGATGTTGCTCTTCTGCAATTCCACATCGCCGCCGCGGGTTTTGTTCATCTGGATGCGCTTATAGTGGTTGTAAACCGCTACGGCCAGCTTCTTCTTCACCGGCTCTTGGCCGATGACGAACTGATCCAGAAAGTCACGAATTTCAAAGGGTTTGGGGAGCTTATTGGGAGCGGTGTAGGCGCTCTCCTGCTTGTCGTCTTCGAGGATCGAGTTGCATACGGCAATGCATTCGTCGCAAATATAAGCGCGCGGATAGTCGCTCGGTGACGAGATTAACTTGCCAACCACGTCCTGGCTCTTATGACAAAAAGAGCAGCGGAGCGCTTCATCGGATCCTGTTCGTTTCACTTTAGATTCTCCGGGGGACGGCGAGCGTAGAAACCCCTTTCCATTGTATCAGTGGGCTATGCACGCTTCCGCACAAAAAACTTTTCCTTATTTTCGCATAATGATAATACTATATCGGATATTTTTCTCACGTGGGATAGTGGTCCAGGAATCGTCTGGCCGCCTGAAACCCCATGAATTCCGTCATCCGTTCGCGTTTATGCCCGATGCCGGCAGAACCGGCCTGGTGCCATTCGCATATCCCGTCTTGCCAGAGATCTGCATCATCAATTTCTACATTGCACTGTACTTATCGGCACTTATCGGCTGACTTTGGAAAGTTTCCAAAGTCCGGCAACGTCCCGAAATTTGGGAGGGTCACCAGACTGATCAGGCGGAGCAGAATATCCGGATTGGAAGTGATGGCTCGATGGTTTTCGATTGCCACCTGGATGCCGCTCAGCCGCGCATAAGTTCGGAGGCGTAGTCTAGCCATTTGCGGTGCAGATCGGCCGTTTGAGCCGCTCTTTCTGCTTGGTCTTGAGACGCCTCAGATAGGAGTGGCGCTACCCAGAGCGTTTTCAGGAACTCGATGCCACCGAGGCCGAAATGCTGGCGGGCCACTTGGGGGAATCCATTTGTGCAGACTCCATTCGGCGAGCAGCATTCGACAGGTCAAGCCGTCAATCCCCCAAAGCTGTCCAGCCAGAAATCCGGTTGGCATGCTCGCAACTCGTCCGCGTGCCCGTAGCCATAAC
>JBKJSR010000432.1:0-10189 GCA_046594355.1 Bryobacter sp. | reverse complement strand
AAACTCCCGGATCTTCTTTTGACTTACATTCTCGGCTTTTTCCATGCGTATCTGCATACGCCAGCATGCCTACTCCACCTTCCCCGCTTTCATGCTCATCTTGCATTGGACAATTCTAGTCCATCGCTATCCCACTTCAGGCGTCATACTGAGTGTATGACCACAACGCAGATCGTAATCGCCGTCATCGTCTCCATCTTCATCATTCTTCCCGTGATGGTCTGCCTCAACCCGCCCGCCGCCTGGCTGAACAAGATCAAGTCCGGCGACAAAAAAACCTAGTCTTTTTCTGGCAAATTCAGCTTCCACCGTTTTTCGTCAAAGCGGGCGTCGAGGCTCCCCCACACTCCAAACTTGGCCGCCATCTGGCCTCCATCCACATACAGTGCCGCTCCCGTAATGTAGGTCGCCATTGATGAAGCGAGAAACGCAATCGCTTGCCCCACTTCACTCGCACTCCCGCCCCGTCCCAGAGGCAAAGCGGCGAAGTAAGGCCGCACAATTTCCTCGCTCGCAAACGCCTCCGCCGTGAGCTTCGTCTCAATCAATCCCGGACAAACCGCGTTCACGCGAATGCCGTAGGGCCCCAGTTCATTCGCCGCCGTATGCAAGATTCCGAGCACCCCCGCCTTGCTCGCGTTGTAGGCAATCAAGCCAGCCTCGCCGTCAAAAGAATTTGTCGATGCAGTCAACACGATCGATCCCGCACGCTCGCCACGCATCCGTTTCGCCACTTGCTGCAAGTTGAAAAACACCGCGCTCAGATTCACATCGATCGTCGCCTGCCATTGCTCCCGCGTCGTCTCAAACAACCCGCCCGGCCGACAAATTCCCGCGTTCAGAATCGCCACATCCACCCGCCCCACTGCATCGAGAGCAATCGCAAACGCGGCGTCGTTTGTCAAGTCCACAACTACCGGTTCAAGGCCGTCTTCTTCGATCCTCTCGCGATCAAAAACAAACACCCTCGCGCCCGCATCGCGCAAGATCCTCGCCGTCGCTAAGCCAATGCCAGCTGCACCGCCGGTCACTACCGCCGTCATTCGATCAAAACGAATCTCCATTGGCGCCTAGTGTATCGCTGTGCCTCTTCAATCACTCGGATAAGCGATGCGGTGCAGGCTATCCACCCGCGGATTTAAGACCCTCCGCGTCACTCCATCGAGCCATCGCAACTCCAGCCAATCCACACTGCTCGACTGCCCCAAGCCAAAATGCGCCACCGGCTCCATCTGGCACAAATAACCGCTGCCACAATCGATCACCCGCATCTGCACGCGCCCCTCCGATTGGATCTTCACCAACGCTCCCCGTGCCGGTGCGCCCTGCGCCGTCAGCACTTCCACCCGCAACCAGTGATTGCCATTCGCGATACTCCCGTACAGGCTCAACGGCTGCGCATGACCCTCTCCATGTGCCAGCAGCAACTCAAGACGGCCGTCTTGATCGAAGTCCCCCACGGCCGCCCCCGTCCCAAATCCTCGGGGTTCAGCCGCCGCTCCACAATCGAGCCCCCGCCAGTCTCCATCCCGCCACCCCAGCAGGTGGTTCGCCTCTCCATGGCAATGCAGGAAAATCTCTTCAAACCCGTCGTTGTCAAAGTCCGCCACCACCACACTGCGCCCCCTCCTTGCCTCATTCCACCCCGCCATCTCCACAACCGCAAAACTTCCCTGCGACCCCTGCAGAAAGATCCTTTGCGTCCCTGCGGCATTGGCGCAAACAACATCAAAACGCCCATCGAAATTCATATCGATCAATGCAACACCCCTCGCGGCAGCCGCCGCGTCCGCCAGCCCAAAGTGCGCCGCCTGTTCCAGATATTGGCCCTGCCCACCCGCCACAAACAGCATGTTGCCAATCCCCTCATTGCCCCCATAAACATCCAGCCCCGCGCTCACAATCGGGCCGGCCACCAGGCTCCTCCCCCCGGCAATCCGCGCCAGTCCCAGCACCGGCGCATGGTCCTCCAGGCGGTCTCCGCCCATCAGTTCGAAAAAACGAAACGGCCCACCCTCATTGGCCACCAGAAACCCATAGCGCCCCATCCCGAAACGATCCAGCGCAAGCACCGCCTGGCTTGAAACCGGCCGTGTGCCATATCCCGCAAACAGATCCACCCACCCTCCGCGACGCCACGCAAACAGGCGGTCCGGCGCAGCTTCCCCATTCGCTACATAAATTTCCTCCCGCCCATCCCCGTCCACATCCCCGGCGGCAATCCCCATGGCCGGTCCCCGCTGATCCGCCAGTACATCCAGGGCCACATCATAGAACGCATCGCCGCCCCACTTCAGAACAAGATTTCGTCCCCCATGTGTCCCCACAAAACACTCGTAAGCCCCATCGCCATCGAGGTCCGACACCGCAATTCCCTGATAAATCTGCGCCGGATTGTCGGCCAGCAAATGCGTAAGCGTTGCAAACATCTCCCTGCTCAGGAGCTAAGCTTGACGGAAGAAACAGCGCCTTCAATCGAAATGACCGGGTTGTAGGACAACATTCGCAAGCACGATTCACAACAGAAAATCTGTTCCGGATGGGTCCGGATTTGTTGCAACAGCGCCGCCCGGATGTTCATCATGCAGATCGTGCAAAGTCCTTCGGTGCATTCGGCCACAACGATGCCACCCTTGTACTTCGTGCGCAGGCGCTCGTAATGTTTCAACAGTGCCGGCGGCACTTCCTTGCTTAGCTTTTCCCGCTCACGATAAATCCGCACGCCCTTCTTGCGGTCTTCTTCGCTCAATACGGTCGCCTCCGCCTTGCGCTTCTCCACTTCCACCCGCTCCTCCGCAAGCTTTGCTTCGGCGAGTTGCACAGTTGCCATGAGCGTTTCAGCCTCTTCCAGCAAGCGCAGCGCAGTCTCCTCGTTCTTCTTGGTTTCCACCTCGCAAAACGCGATCTCATGCTGAAAAGCCGTAAGCTGCTCCTGGGTGGTCGCCTTCATCACCTGCTTCTTCAGCTTCTCGATTTTTTCCTTGTGATCGGCGTTCGCCGCCGTTAGGTGTCTCAACTCCGCTTGATTGGCCGTCAATTCCGCCTGATTGGTCTCTAGTTGCCGCTGATGCGAATCAATCTGCTTTTCAAGTTCGGCGATTCTTTTGGGAAGTGCGCGGATCTCGGCCTGAAGTTGGGCTAGTTGCTGATCCATCCGTTGTAGTTGTAATGCGAAGTTTAGGTCCTGGGCCATGCAGTGTTTACAAGGTACCACGCAAGAAGGGGAAACGGCGCTTGAGCGGCCCGGCCATGGCGTCTGTGGCCATTGCGAGTTCTTCAACTCCCAGCGCTCTCGCCGCCAGATAAAAGACCACCGCGCCCACCGGAATCGCCACCCCAAGCTGTAGAAAAAACGACGTTGCAAGCATCATCCTCATGATCCCCGCCACCACCAAACCCATGGCTAGCGTCGCCAGGCTAGCCTTCCACAAGCTCCGCCAAAGCAGCTTGCCATAAAGACCATCCATGCGCCGCCGCATCAATAAAAACAGGGTCACCGAGCTGAACAGCGCAATGCCGGAAGTCGATATCGCCAGCCCTGCATGGCCCATATGAAACACGTTCACCATCGTCTTCGCCAGCGCATAATTCACCACCACGCTGCCTAGGGAAACGATCATCGGCGTGCGCGAATCTTTCAGCGCGTAAAACGCCGGGCTCAATACCTTCAATGCCGAATATCCCGCCAGCCCCACCGCAAAACACGACAGCGCAAGACCAGTCTGCTGCGTGTCGTAGGAATCAAATTTACCGCCCTGATACACCGCTCCAATCATCGCCCGTCCCACCAGCACCAGCCCCGCCGAACTCGGAATCGTCAATAGAAAAACGAGCCCCAGCGACCGTGAAAGCGTCCGCCGGAATTCCTCCCAATTCTCTGCCGCTGCACTCCGCGATACCGCCGGCAGCGTCGCACTCGCAATCGCCACGCCAAACAAGCCGAGCGGCAATTGCATAAAGCGGAACGCATAGTTCAACCAGCTCACGCTGCCGTTCGCGCCTCGAATCGGATCGATAATTTCCGACGCCAGATTCGAGTTCACCAAAACATTAATCTGCGTCGCCGCACTACCCAATAGCGCCGGTCCCATCATGAGGAGGATGTGCCGCAACCCGGGGTCTGAAAAATCGATCAGCGGCCGGAAAGTAAAGCCCGCCCGCATCAGCGCCGGTATCTGAAAACCAAGCTGCATCGCCCCGCCTGCCAGCACCCCCCACGCCATGCCCTCAATCGAAGTCATCCCGATCTGCGGCCCCAGATACACGCCCAGCAGCACACCGGTAATCACGCTCCCGATGTTGAAGAAAGTCGACGATAACGCCGGCACCGCAAACTGCTTCAACGCATTCAGAATCCCCATCGCCTGCGCCGCCAACGCTACAAGCAGTAGAAACGGAAACATGATTCTCGTAAGCTGCGCGGCCAGTTCCGACTTACCCGGTGTGTTACTAAACCCCGGTGCCGCCAGCCTCACCAGCTCCGCGCTGTAAATCGAACCCAGCGCACAAATTAGGCCCACCACCAGGATCAGCGTCGTCGCCACCAGGTTCGCCAGCCTTGCTGCATCCTCGCGCCCCTTATTGTGCAAGGCCTCCGTAAAGGCCGGCACAAAGGCACTCGACAGCGCCCCTTCCGCAAACAGGTCGCGGGTCAGATTCGGAATCTGGAATCCAATGCGGAACGCGTCAAACGGCATCGTCGAGCCGAACATGCGGCTCATCACCATCTCTCGGACCAGCCCCGATACCCGCGACAGCGCGACCGCAAAACTCATGATCGAGGCCGACCGCACAACCCCCTTCGAGGCCGATGCCGACGACTCTGCGGCGCTTTGCTGTTCGCTGGGTGTCAGGCGCTTTCGGCTCCGTACTTTTCAAAAAAATGTGCCACCGTGTTGATCCCCAAATAATAGTTCGCCAACTTATACTTTTCATTCGGCGAATGCAGCCCGTCGTCGGGTAGCCCAAAGCCCATCAGGATCGTCGGAATTCCCAAATATTGATAAAACTCGCCCACGATTGGAATCGATCCCCCAGACCGCGTAAACACCGTCTGCTTCCCCATCATGTCGGTAAAAGCCTGTGCCGCCACATCAATCGCGGGATGATTCGGATCGACCATCAAACCCGGCCCCTGCGACAACACCTTCACTTCACATACAATGCTCTTCGGCGCATGCTCCTCGACAAAGCGGGTGACCGCCGCAACCACCTTGGCGGGGTCCTGATTCGGCACGAGGCGCAGCGATACTTTCGCGGTCGCAGTCGCCGGAATTACCGTCTTCGCGCCCGCCCCCGTAAAGCCGCCCGCAATGCCGTGTACCTCAAGCGTCGGTCGCGACCATACCCGCTCCAGCACGCTCCGGTCCGGCTCACCCGTCAACGCCGTCGCACCTACCTCATCGCGAAGCATCGCCGCTTCGGAGAAAGGGAGCGATTTCCACGATTCGAGCTCAGCCTTGTCTGGCTCGACAACCTCGTCATACACCCCGGGGATCAAAATGCGCCCCTCGGCATCCTTCATCTTCGCGAGCAATTCCACCAGCCCGAACACCGCGTTCGGTGCCGCTCCACCATAGAGGCCCGAATGCAAATCCCGCGACGCACCCTTCGCCGCAATCTCCATATAAACCAGCCCACGCAATCCAATGCATAAGGTCGGCAATCCCTCCGCGTAGAGCGCCGTATCCGACACCAGCGCCACATCCGCCTTCAACTTCTCACCATGCAGCGGCACGTATTTTGAAATCGATTTGCCGCCAATCTCTTCCTCGCCCTCGATCAGAAATTTCACGTTCAACGGCAGCGTTCCATGCACCGCCATCAAAGCCTCAATCGCCTTGACGTGCATGTAAAACTGGCCCTTGTCGTCCACGGCTCCGCGCGCATAGATGTTCCCGTCGCGCAATGTTGGCTCAAACGGCGGTGTCACCCAAAGCTCAAGCGGGTCTGGCGGCTGCACATCGTAGTGCCCGTAGCAAAGCACGGTTGGCTTACCCGGTGCATGCAGCCAGTCGGCATAAATCAGCGGATGTCCTTCGGTCGAAATGATCTCGACATTTTCGAGTCCCGCCCCGCGCAGTTTATCTGCCGTATATTCGGCCGCCCGCCGCACATCGGCGGCATGTTCGGGCAAGGTAGAAATACTCGGAATCCGGATCAGCTCGAATAATTCGTCGAGCAGTCGTTGGCGGTTTTGCTCCACCCAGGTGCTGATGGCTTGAGACATGTGGAAGCTTTCAGTTTAGCCGTTGCTCACACCACTCAAAATCGAGCTGGCTTTCTGAGTCTTGGCTAACGAGCTAATTGTGTAAGGCAAGCGAACTTCAAGGCTTCTGCTGCGTAATGAAAGGGGCCATGAGTTGGCCGGGCAGTTGACTGGGGAAGTTCTCGATACCCGTAAACCCCAGCCGCTTCGGATCTTCCCCCCGGGGCACGTAGGCGGTGCGGAACAACCAGTCCCACACACTGAGAGCAATCCCGAAGTTTCGGTTCTTGGGGCCCGCACTCGGGTGTGTGTGATGCCAGATGTGCATCTCCGGACTATTGACAACATATTTCAATACCCCGATTCGCACCCTCAGGTTGGAGTGTGCAAAATGTCCGATCAGCGTATTGAAGACACCATAGGCGAACATGGCCTCAACGCCGAATCCGAAGAAAGCGCCAACGGGATAAAGCAAGCTTCTGTACACCACAACTTCCATCCAATGAAATCGCCAGTTGCCAATCCAGTCCATCTCCTCGATGCTGTGATGCACCTTGTGAAATCGCCACAGCAGCGGGATGCGATGCATGAGATTGTGAATCCCCCATTGGGCCAGATCAAAGGCCGGAACGAGTACGGCAATTTGAACGGCGAACGAAAAGCCCGACATCGCTCCCATGTAGAACTGCTCGCGGAACTGCATCAGGTCCAGTGACCGGTCCAGCAAGGCGATGATTTGGATGGCAGCGGCCCCGATCAGAACCCCAAGATACTCGCCGTTGAAAACGAGGTAGGCCAGATCGGACCAGATTCCACGCCGCAGCAACGGCTGACTCGTGCGCGGCCACAATCGTTCCAGCACCACGAATAGCAGCGACAGGGAGAAGAGCCAAACAGAGTAGATCATCGTGTACTCCCTCCGGTCGAAGCCGGCTCAACGCGCAGGCCCAACGCTTTCCAGTCGGGAAAACCCTCTGCCAATCGGAAAGCCTGCCGCCCGTTTGCCCGCAGTACGCTAACCGCATCGTCGGATAAAACGCAATAGGGTCCGCGGCAATAAGCAATGATCTCCCGCGCCTTGGGAAAGCTTTTCAGATGCATCTTCAGATGCGCCTTCAGCTCGGCCAAGGGTACATTGCACGCTCCGGCAATGTGCCCGTCGGCAAACTCATCGGCGGGCCTCACGTCGAGAAGGATGACGGTGCCGTCCTTCAGTTTCCGCTGCAGCTCCTTGAGAGATACCGCCTCCAGGGAATCGCGATCGGTACGGAAGCTGCGCACCATCCGGTCTATCTCCGCCACCCGTTCTTCCCCAACCCGGCGCAGCGACTGCCACAGTTGAAACACCTCCGCACCGGCGAGCCGGTAGTGGACATGCAGCCCCTCCTTGCGTGTTTCGACGAGACCGGCACCGCGCAAGACCTGCAGGTGCTGCGAGGCGTTTGCGACGGAGAGTCCGGACATTCGCGCCAACTCTTCCACGCTGCGTTCGCGCTGGGCCAGCAGTTCGACCATCTCGAGCCGCCGCCCGCTCGCCAGCGCCTTCCCTACCCGGGCAAACTGTTCAAACAGATCGTTCTTGAAATCGCGAGGATGCTGTATGGCCACTATTCAACTATTCAACCATTCGCTTGATTAGTTTGTCAAGCGGCGGACGAAGGCATCGGCGGCCCGTGCGATGCTCTGGAGTATCCGCCACCCGTCTTCCTCCGTTCCGGTGTTGAATGGATCGCCTGGATGATGGACGGCGTTGCTGACCACCGCGACAACCGCCACGTTGGCGCAACGGGCAGTACCGAATGCAAAGAGCGAAACGGCGTGCAACTCCACCGCGAGCACTTCTGTAAGCAATCATCAGAAAACCTAGTTTTCTGAAACTGGCCGTGGCCAGCAACATCATCCGCGCCGCAGGCGCGATCATCCGTCAATCATCTTCTGTCCGGCTGAAGGTGTATTTTGGTGTCGTAGGCGGGTAGTAAAGGGAACCCCATCGTCGTTAGCGGCGGGGTTCCATCTTGGCAACCCAACATCAGGTCACCACGCTGCAAAGCTGTTTTTAACCTGCCACGAATCGTTGCCGTTGTCTAGCCCCGCCCGCGAGGGCATATGGCGGTTCATGGGGAAGCTGTTCTCCTGCAACGGGTTTGTCACGGCAGCGGATGTCTCGCCGTCTTCTTCCTGTGTCCACACTGCGATCGTGGACATCGCTATTGCAGCATCGAATGCCGTAGCCAAACCCGGCTTCATCAACGGCGCTGCGCCAACCGACGCCATCAGCGCAGCCGCGAAGGAAGGCTCGATCATCGCGACCGGCAACGAGAGTACCGCCAACGCCAATCACAAGCCCGCGTGACGGATCAGGGTTCCCTTTCGATCACTTCCCCGGCATGATTCGATTGTGGGGCGGTCAACACCGCGATAATACAAAGTCCGATCCAATCCGTCACCACATCGCTCCCCCGTTGGCCAGAGAAACGGCCAGGAGTGTGGTTATGTTGCCGCATCTGTGGCCGCAGTTGTCGCTTCGTTAATCCTTTCCCACGGATTCCAAGAAGAATGTGAGGTCGGTCTTCATGATCAGTTCCGAAACCCGCGTGCAAATTCGCCGCTACTTTTACGCCGAGCATTGGAAGGTCGGCACCATCGCCACCCAACTTGGCATTCACCCCGATACTGTGCGCAACGCTATCGAGTCCGAACGCTTCCATAACAGCGGACTCGTGCGAGCATCGCTCACCGATCCGTATCTTGATTTCATTCGCCAGACCTTGGATCAATATCCCAGGCTGCGCGCCACACGCATCTACCAGATGATTCGTGATCGCGGATTTAACGGCAGCATCGCGCAATTGCGGCGTGCCGTAGCCCACATTCGTCCCGCTGCCCGTGAACCCTTCCTGCGCCTACAGACCTTCCCCGCCGAACAAGCTCAAGCCGATTGGGCTCATTTCGGACAAGTCTCAGTCGGCCGTGCCCGGCGAACGCTGTCCTGCTTTGTCATCACGCTGTCCTATTCACGAGCCCTTTATCTGGAGTTCTTCTTCGATCAAACTACGGAGAACTTTCTACGCGGCCACGTCAACGCCTTCCATGTCTGGTCCGGCCAACCGCGGGTGATTCTCTATGACAATCTTCGCAGTGCCGTGCTGGAACGTCGCGGCAACCACATTCTTTTTAACCCTCGATTGCTGGAGTTAAGCGCCCACTACCACTTCACGCCACAACCCTGTCAGGTGCGCGCCGGCAATCAGAAAGGACGAGTGGAACGCGCCATCCGTTATGTGCGCGATTCTTTCTGGGCTGGCAGGCCCTTCACTACTTTGGCCGAGTGCAATCGACAGGCGCTGGTGTGGCGCGATCAAGTTGCCCATCAACGGCGTTGGCCTGGTGACGATACCCGTTCGGTCGAGCAAGTCTTTGCCGAAGAACAGTCTCGATTGTTACCACCTCCACTTCACCCCTTCACTACCGATCGCCTCGAAGCGGTGCGTTCAGCCAAGACCATCTATGTCCGCTTCGATCTCAATGATTACTCCATTCCGCCGGAAGCCGTTGGCCGCCCGTTGACCTTGGTGGCTTCCGGTACACTGATTCGAATCCTGGATGGTGCCATAGAAATCGCCCGCCATCAACGCACTTACGATCGTCGCCAACTGGTGTTGGATCCAGTGCACCAGGCGGCCGTGTTGAAGTCCAAGCTCAAAGCCTGCCACTCCACTCCATCTGGCCGGCTCGCCGAAGCCATACCGGAAAGTGAGAAGTTTCTGGACCTCGCTTTTGCTCACAGAGAATCGGTTGCCTATCAGACTGTTCACCTGCTTAAGCTGTTGGATCAGTATGGCCAAACTGCATTGCGCCGCGCCATCGGCGAGGCGATGGAACGCAATACGCCGCGCGCTTCATCCGTCGCGTTCCTGTTGGGTAAGCAGCCGCGTCCGGCGCTCATGCCGGTCGATCTCAGTCACCATCCTGAGATCCAAT
>JBKJSR010000415.1:0-5245 GCA_046594355.1 Bryobacter sp. | reverse complement strand
AAACTCCCGGATCTTCTTTTGACTTACATTCTCGGCTTTTTCCATGCGTATCTGCATACGCCAGCATGCCTACTCCACCTTCCCCGCTTTCATGCTCATCTTGCATTGGACAATTCTGGGATCGCCGCCACCGCCCCCCGCTGTGATAGCGTGTCAGACAGAGAAGTATGTACATTCATCTCCTGCTCTTCCTCCTCGCCGCCACTCTCACCGCCGCCACCAAACCCGTAGACTTCCTCCGCGAAATCCGCCCCATCCTCTCCGACGCCTGCTTCCAGTGCCACGGCCCCGACGAAGCCACCCGCATGGCCAAGCTCCGCCTCGACACCAAAGAAGGCGCTCTCGCCAAAGTCATCATCCCGGGCAACGCAACAAACAGCCCCCTCATCCAGCGCATCTCCGAAACGAAATCCGCCCGCAAAATGCCGCCCTCCCATGCCAAAATCCAGCTCAACGAAACTCAAATTTCAACCCTCAAACGCTGGGTCGAAGAGGGCGCAAACTGGCAGGAGCACTGGAGCTTCCTCCCTCCCAAAACTCCTCCCATTCCAGCCGTTCAACTCAAACAAAGGCCCCGCACGGACATTGATCGCTTCGTCCTCGCCCGTCTCGAACAAGACAAGCTCAAGCCCAGTCTCGAAGCCGAAAAACCCACGCTCCTCCGCCGTCTCACCCTCGATCTCACCGGCCTTCCGCCCACGCCGCAAGAGCTCGACACTTTCCTCGCCGACAAGTCTCCCATCGCCTACGAGAAGCAAGTCGACCGCCTCCTCTCATCCCCCCGCTTCGGCGAAAAAATGGCCCTCCACTGGCTCGATCTCGCTCGCTACGCCGACACCCACGGCTATCACATCGATTCCCATCGCGACATGTGGCCCTGGCGCGACTGGCTCATTTCCGCCTTCAACCGCAACATGCCTTACGACCAGTTCACCGTCTGGCAAATCGCTGGCGACATGCTTCCCAACGCCACCCGCGAGCAAAAAATCGCCAGCGGCTTCAACCGCAATCACGTCATCAACTACGAAGGCGGAGCCATCCCCGAGGAGTATCAAACCGAGTACGTCATCGATCGTGTCGAAGCCACCAGCACCACTTGGCTCGGCCTCACCATGGGCTGTGCCCGCTGCCACGATCACAAGTACGATCCCATCAAACAAAAAGATTTCTATCGCTTCTTCGCCTTCTTTAATAACATCGATGAAAAAGGTCTCGACGGTTCGCGCGGCAACGCCGCCCCCTTCCTCAAGCTCCCTACCGAAACGCAAGAGACCCTCGAAAAGGAAATGACCCAGGCCATCGCCGCCCGCGAAAAACATCTCGAAGAAGCCAAAATCCCCGCCCTCCTGATCGATTGGGAAAAGTCGAAAAACATCCCCGCTCCCTCGCGCCAGGGCCTCCTCGCCCACTACGAGATGGAAGGCAACTTCAACGAATCCACCGGCTCTTATCGCCACGGCCGCAACCTCGGCATTCCACCCACTCCGGGCGACGGCCCCGTCGGTCAAGCCGCTACACTCGACTCCTCCGCCAGGATCGAAGTCCCCTCCCCTGTAGCCTTCAACGAAGACCAGCCCTTCAGCCTCTCCTTCTGGTTTCGCGGTGGCAACAAACTCGAGCCCATGACCATCCTCTCCAAGAAAGACAAGGCCGGCATCGAAATCTCGAACGACGAAATCTTCTCCATCGGCGATCTCCGCCGTGGCGCTCACCTCATCGTCAAACTCAGCGCAACCAACGGCACCGCCGCCGAGTTCATCTCGAAGACCCCCTTCCCCTACAGCGACTTCACCCACTTCACGCTCAACCACAAAGGCAAGGGCCAACTCGAGCTGCTCGTCAACGGCGAGCCCATCGAGCTCATCACAACCAGCGACACCCTCAACCAAAGCTTTTCCACGCAAGCCCCCTTCCTCTTCTCGAAAATGATCGGCAGCTTCGATGACCTCCGGCTCTACAATCGGCCGCTCACCCAGACCGAATCGCACCAGCTCGCCGTCGTCGAACCCGTCCGTTACCTGCTTTTCCACAGCGGCCTCAAGCGCAACAAAACGCAACTCGCAACCCTGCGCGATTTCTACCTCAATTACGATGCCCCCGAAGACATCCGCAAGCTCTACGCCCGCCTCAATCAACTCAAGGCCGAGAAGAAGCAACTCGACGAACAGATTCCCTCCACCATGGTCATGAAGGAGCTGGACAAGCCCCGCGACTCGTTCATTCTCAACCGTGGCCAATACGATCAGAAGGGCGAAAAGGTCGACGCCGCCACCCCTGCCTTCCTGCCTCCCATGTTGGCCACCCAACCACGCAACCGGCTCGGCCTCGCCCAGTGGCTCACCGCCAAAGACCACCCCCTCACCGCCCGCGTCGCCGTCAACCGCTACTGGAGCATGTACTTCGGCACCGGCCTCGTCAAGACGGTGGAAGACTTCGGCAGCCAGGGAGAAATGCCCAGTCACGCCAACTTACTCGACTATCTTGCCACTAACTTCGTCAACTCCGGTTGGGACGTCAAGCAATTACAAAAACAGATCGTCATGAGCGCCGTCTACCGGCAAAGCGCCAGACAATCCCCCGAACTCAAAGACCAGGACCCCGAAAATCGCCTCCTCGCCCGCATGTCCCGCTTCCGCCTCCAGGCCGAACTCGTCCGCGACAACGCACTCTCTCTCAGCGGCCTCCTCAACACCGAAATCGGCGGCCGCAGCGTCTCGCCCTACCAGCCGCCCGGCCTCTGGGAAGAAGTCGCCTACGGCGCACAATTCTCCTCCCAGCGCTACGAACAATCGCATGGCAAGGACCTATACCGACGCGGTATGTACAGCTTCTGGAAGCGCACCCTCCCGCCCGCTGAACTCGCCATCTTCGACGCTCCCGACCGTGAAAAATGCCTTGCCCGCCGCTCCATCACCAACACTCCCCTCCAGGCTCTCGCCCTCTGGAACGACCCCACTTTCCTCGAAGCCGCCCGCAAACTCGCCGAGCGCAGCTTCACCGAGGCCGGCCCCGATCCCTCCAAACGCCTCCGCCTCATGTTCCGCCTCGCCACAGCCCGCTACCCAACTCCACAGGAACTCAAACTCCTCAACGAAAGCACTCTCGCCCAGCTCGCCGAGTACAAATCCAAACCCGACGCCGCCCGCAAACTCATCGCCATCGGCGAATCGAAAAACGAAGCCAAAGACCCCGCCGAACTCGCCGCCTGGATGAGCGTCGCCAGCGCCATCCTCAACCTCGACGAAGTACTTACTAAGGACTAACCGACCATGAGTGACATCAAGACATTCAACCAGGCCCAAACCCGCCGCCACTTCCTCTCCGGCTTCGGTGCCACCGCGCTCGTCGGCCTCGCCGCCGAGAATGCCCCGTCCACCGCACCCCACTTCCCCGCCACCGCCAAAAGCGTCATTTACCTACACATGTCCGGCGGCCCCTCGCAGCTCGATCTCTTCGACCCCAAACCCGGCATCAAAAAGTATCAGGGCCAGGATCTCCCCGCCAGCATCCGCATGGGCCAGCGCATCACCGGCATGACCTCGGGCCAATCCACTCTCCCCGTCGCCACTTCCCTCTTCAACTTCGAAAAGCGCGGCCAATGCGGCATGGAACTAAGCGAGCTCATCCCCTGGCATCACAAAATCGCCGACGACATCTGCCTCATCCGCAGCGTCAACACCGATGCCATCAACCACGACCCCGCCATCACTTTCATCCAGACTGGCTTCCAGCAACCCGGCCGCCCCTGCATCGGTTCCTGGATCAGCTATGGCCTCGGCAGCGAAAACAAAAACCTCCCCGGCTTCGTCGTCATGATCAGCCAGAAGAGCGCCATCAATACCGACCAACCCCTCTTCAGCCGCCTCTGGTCCGCCGGCTTCCTTCCCTCCAGCTACCAGGGTGTAAAGTTCCGCGCCGGCTCGGACCCCGTCCTCTACCTCAACGACCCCGATGGCATGACGACTGACACCCGCCGCCGCATCCTCAACCTCAGCTCACAACTCAACCAGCTCCACGCCGACGCCTATCACGATCCCGAAATCGAAACCCGCATCTCCCAATACGAGATGGCTTTCAAGATGCAAAGCTCCGTCCCCGATCTCATGGATCTCTCCAAAGAAACCGAATCCACCTTCGACCTCTACGGCCCCGAATCCCGCAAGCCCGGCTCCTTCTCGCAACAATGCCTGCTTGCCCGCCGCCTGGTCGAACGCGGCGTCCGCTTCGTGCAACTCTACAACCGTGGCTGGGACCAGCACAACGATCTTCCCCGCGACATCCAACTCCAGGCCCGTGCGACAGACCAAGCCTCCGCGGCCCTCGTTCTCGACCTCAAACAGCGCGGCCTCCTCAAAGACACCCTCGTCGTCTGGGGCGGCGAATTCGGCCGTACCGTCTACTGCCAGGGCCGCCTCACCGACACGAACTACGGACGCGACCACCACCCCCGTTGCTTCTCCATGTGGATGGCCGGAGGCGGCATCAAACCCGGCACCGTCATTGGAGAAACCGACGACTACAGTTACAACATCGTCAAAGACCCCGTCCACGTTCACGACATCCAGGCCACCTTGTTACACTGCCTCGGCCTCGATCATACTAAGTTGACTCACAAATTCCAGGGTCGCTATTTCCGTCTAACCGACGTCCACGGTCGTGTAGTCAAACAGGCTCTAGCCTAAGAAACTACTGCACCGCCAGCATTTGCGCCCCGTGATTCGTAAACGCTCCCACCCGCAGCGTCACCGGCACCCGTCCCTTCAGCCTGATATTCGCCGGTACCCGCAAATTCACCTGTAACAACCCCAAGTAACCCGGTGCCGCCCCCGCGTACTGTATATCCGTCGGCACTCCGTTAATCTCCACGCTCAATGGCAGAAACGGCACCATTAACCCGTTCGATTCACGCAACAGCCCTTCACCAGTCCCGTAAAGCGTCAACACGTCCCCCGCTCTCGCCGGGTTCTCCTCCCGATTCAACAACCCCTCGGGACTCACCGCCACCACCACTCCCCCCGCCTCGAAAAATCCCGGTGCCGCACCCGCTACATTCAAGTTAGTGCGAAACACAAGCGCCCCCCCCACTCGCAAATCCAGGCTCACCCGCGTCCGCCCCGCAATCCCGTATGGTGCCTGAAAGTTCACTTGCGTCTTCCCCGCATAAGACACCGCCGCCGCCATCCCGTCCAGCGTCACCTCCGCCAATTCCGGCTGCGCCAACTCCCCGGTAAGTATCGACAACATC
>JBKJSR010000151.1:0-8269 GCA_046594355.1 Bryobacter sp. | reverse complement strand
CGGCTCCCATGCTGGACAGGGCGCGACCGTCATCGTTGAGGGCGACTCCGGCGCGTTCGCCGATTTCTTCAAAAGTGCCATCGCCACGGTTGCGAAAGAGGAAGTTGGGAACAGTGTCGTTGGTGACGAAAGCGTCGAGGAACCCATCGCCGTCGGCGTCGCCGAACGCTACGGCCATGCCTTTGCCGATGTGCCGGGCGATGCCTGACTCTCTCGAAACATCGACGAAGTTGCCTTGATCGTTGCGGAATAGGAGATTGGAAAGGCCCTCATAGAATTTTGGGTGGCAATAGGTGCGGTAGCCCTCGACGCGGTCGCCGCAGAAGGGTTCGGTGGCGGGGTTCCACTGGACGTAGCGGACGACGAATAGATCGGGATCGCCGTCGCGATCATAATCGAACCAGCCGGCACCGACAGCCCAGCCATCCACTTTCAAGGGCTGAGCGGCGAACTGGCCTTGGCCAAGATTGCGGTAAAGGGTGCTGGATTGAACACCGGCGACGAAGAGGTCGATGCGGCCATCGCGATCGTAATCGGCGGCGGCGGCGGCTATGTCGTAGCCGCTGCCACAGAGACTGGTTTGGGCTTTGACAAAGCCGCCGCCGGAATTACGGTAGAGGGTGTTGCAATCCTGAGGAATGTTTTTGCGAAGGGAGGGTTGGGGGGCACCGTTGGTGAAGAAGAGATCGGCGAGTCCGTCGCCATCGTAATCGAATGCAGCGACGCCGCCGGCCATGGTCTCGATCAGATGCTTTTCGGGAGTTTCGTAATTGCGGAGGACGGGACCAAAAAGAGAAAGCAGGAGCGCTCCGAAGAACGCTCCTGCTTTGTTAACCAGCACAAGGATTCGCTACTACCAGAGGAACTTCAAGCGGACCTGCATGGTGCGGGGGCTGAAGTTCTGGTTGGAGGTGAGCGATGGGAACAGGGTTCCAAAGTTCGCATCGTTGGGGTTGGTGTTGAAGTTGTCGTTGCGGCCAAAGTAATACTTATTGATCGCATTGAAAGCTTCAAAGCCGAACTGGAAGCGATAGCGCTCGCCAATCTGAGTGGTCTTGAGGAGCGAAGCATCGAGAGTTGGGACACGATGCTTGCGCAGCTTGGGCTGGCGATTGGGAGTCTGACGGCCTGGAGCGGTCTGGCCAGGAGAATAGTCGCCAACCCAGAGCCAATCGTACTTGCCGAGGTCTGTACCGCAACCGGAGGTGACCGAATAGGGCATGGGAGAGCGTGAACCGTCGTTGTTCTGACGGACTACGCAATTGCCCCAGCCCCTGACCTGATGCTGATTCCAGTTGATGTCTTTCACCGAGGAATCACGTAGCGGCATCATGTTGCCCGGATAGTCGGTGGGTTCGCCGGAAGCCCATTGGAAGAAGCTGGTCACCTGCCAGCCGCCAACGAATTTGTTGGCGAGACCGCCGATGCCACTGGCAAATTGCTTACCCTTGCCGAAGGGCAATTCGTAGGAACCAGTGAATTTGAAAACATGCGGACGGTCGTTGAAGTAGAGGCTGCGTTGCTCGACCCGGTTGAACGGATCGGTGAAGCCCCACTGTTCGAGCATGCGGGACCAGGTGTAGTTGGTGGTAATCGTCAAGCCATTCATGCGGACGTTGTAGTTGATCTGCGCGGAATGGTAGTTGATCAGGCCATCATTTAAACCCTGTTGCGTCAGGTTGCCATTGAACTGCGGGAAGGGGCGGTTGAGTTGATAGCGGGACAGCGTTGTCGCCGTGCCGAACGGTGTGCCCGTAAACGCCGTGTTGCCACGGAAGGGATTGGGCAACTGGTCGTTGCAGAAGTTGGGCAAGCCGCCCTGGAGGGCGTCGCACTGCTTCATGAAAGAGGCGCTCGGGATGTTGAGAGCGATCTCGGTTTCGTGATTGCGGGTGATGCTGCCAATGTAAGAGACATCGAGCACCGAGCGCGGGTTGACCTGATACTGAAAGCCGAGCGAGAACTGGTCAATGGCCGGCAGCTTGAAGTTTGTCGTCCAGTGAGGGAAGTCCCGGCCTACAAAAGTATTTCCACCCAGGGCAGAACCGGCCGGCCGCGCAAAGCCATTGGGGAATGGGTTGCTGAGAATACCCGTGATGGGGGTGCGTCCGTCGTCGAGACTCGCGACCATTGGGGTGTTAGTTTCAAAACCCAGGCTGCGCAAATTGTTATTGCTGGGGTTCATGTAATAACGGCCAAAGCCGCCGCGTACTACGAGGCGATCATTGACCGAATAGGCGAAGCCGATGCGGGGCTGGAACGTGTTCCTGTCGAGCGTGCCGGAATTGGCCGGGTTGCCGCCAACGCCGGCAAACTGCAGACCGCCCCTGAGATTCAAGCCGGGAACCTGCAGGGGAGAGGCCGCCGACGGATCGAAGCCACGGTTGATGCGGTTATACTTTTCGCTCGCGGGAACATTGATGTCGTAGCGGAGGCCGAGATTCAAGGTGAGCCGACGGCTAACCTTATAGTCGTCCTGGAGGTAGAGCGCGGTGTACCAATTCTGGTAATAGGGAAAGAGCGGAAAGAACTGCTGGCCGCCCAAGGTGCGGTCATTATTAAAGTTGCCCGGCATGCCTAGCAGGAAGCTGGCGAAGGAGTCGCCTGAATCCGCTTCGGCCTGGTTCCAGTTGCGGCGTGTCCACTGGTCGTTGAATTGGAACTCGAGAATATTGCCGCTGTTCTGCTGGATAAAGTGAATGCGGCGGAGGTCCATGCCCGTCTTAAAGGTGTGCTTCCCCCAATTCTTCGTCAAGCTGCCCATAATGCCGAAGTTGTTGGTGATGTTAATGCCCTGTCCTCTGCCGAGCGCGCTATAGCCGCCCAGGTTCCAGCGGCCAAAGTAAGCCGGTGAGGGCAACTGGCTGACGAGGGAAGACGGCAAGCCGAGGCTGGTGAGGTCGAAAGCCGCATTGTCGCGTCCAAAGCCCTTTTCGATGAAACGGTTGTAGGAAGCACGGACGTTGAATACGGTAGTGGGATTGATGGTGGAAACCCAGTCGATTACATACGCATCGTTGATGCGCTGGAAGGGTTGTTGACCATCCATGCCCGGACCGGAGCAAATGCCGTTAGCGCAGCGTTCTTCGGTGCGGTCGTTTGAAGCATGGCGGATGAAGGTCCGGTGCTTATCACCGAAATTCCAGTCGAACTTCAGGCCGAGGTTATAGAAATCGTCCTGGTTGACATAGGTTGGAAGAATATGATTGAAGGTCGCATAGCGCTGGCCGGGTTCGATGTTGTTGGGCGTGGGCATAAACGCCATCACTTTGCGAGCTACCGGATCGATGCGGCCGCCAGGAATCTGGTTATTGGGGAAGGGGCTGCGCACTGGATTGCCGCTGGCATCCATGGTTGTGTTGAGCGGGTCAAAGATACGGATGGCCTGTCCATTGGGCTGTGTGAGTCTGCTGAAATCGCCCGTACGCATCTCGGTTGCCGCATAGCTGTTACGCAACGGATTGGGTGTGCCTTCGCGATAACCTTCGTAAGTGCCCATATAGAAGAGCTTTACCTTGGAATCTTTGCTGAGCAATTTGGGGACATAGATAGGGCCATCGAGCTCAACGCCATATTGATCCATGTTGCCGTTCGGGCGGGGGGCATTTGCAATGCCATTGGTGCGGCCACGCGCATTGTTCTGGAATGAATTGGCATTGAGCGGGGCGCGGCGGAGAAATTCCCAGGCCGCGCCGTGATGCCTGGCACCGCCCGATTTCAGGATCACGTTGATGACGCCGCCGCCGGTGCGTCCATAAGAGGCATCGTAAGAGTTGGTCTGGATCGTGAACTCCTGCACTGAATCCACAACGGGAATCAATGCGATGTTGTTGCCGCCGAGTTGCGCGTTGTTGGGCGCGCCGTCGAGAAGAAATTCATTGCGGGATTGCTGCCCGCCGTTGATCGACCATTCGGCGATCGCGCCGTTGTCGAAGGGACGCTGCCAGATGGCGGCACCGCGGAAAGTGACGCCGGATTGGGTGGCACCCAACATGAAGGGGTTGCGCGCGTTGAGCGGCAGGTCGGCAATCGTCTTGTTGTCGATGACACCCGAGCGCGAAGCGGTTTGCGTTTCGAGTGTGACTGCATTGGCCTCTACCGTTACGGAATCGCTCAGTTGCCCGACGTCCATAGTGATATCCATGCCAGCCACTTGACTGATGTTGAGGGTGATATTGTTGCGCACGGCGGTTTTGAAGCCGGCCTGCGTTGCAGTTAAGGTGTACTGTCCTGGACGCAAAAACGGGATGGAATAAACCCCGGAGGCGTCTGTAGTGGCCGAACTGGTTTCGTTGCTGGAATTGTTGACCACCTTGACGGTAGCGCCGGCCATTGAGGCACCGGAACTGTCAAGGATTCGGCCGGTGATTGTTGCGCGGAACTCCTGTGCCGACGCCGACATGGCGACGAGCAAGAAGAGTGCAAGGAGAGGTTGTAGTCGTTTCATCATGGAAGACCCCATTCAAATGTTTCGGGCCTCCACGGGGAGACCACGCTGGGAGAAATTTTAGCATGCAGAGGGGTCGAGCCTCATTATGACTTTTTCATGACTATCTCATGACTTTAGAGCGTTGTTGATTCAGCAAGGATTTTGGGGATCTTGGTAAATTTTCGGGGACGGCAGCTGGGAGGTTTGGGGGGCAAGCGGCAGGCAAAATTCCAAGCTGGTATTTGGCAGGAATGAGCTTTGTGTGCACGCGGTAGAGAGCCTGAGTCTTGCGCCTGATATGTCTTCGGCGGGCTTCCTGTTCCGTTTCAATTCTGTTACGATTCCAAGACTATGTTGAACTTTCGTCTCTGCTTTGTTTTTTGTGTGGCGATTGTTGCTTTGCCCCTCAATGTTTCTGGCCAGTCCTTTACAGGTGCCATTTTAGGTTCGGTAAAAGATTCCTCTGGTTCGGGTGTGCCCGGGGCCACCGTCACAATTGTCAATGTCGGCACGAATGCGCGTACGGAGGTCCGTTCCAACGATACGGGCGATTACTCCGCGCCGCTTTTACAGCCCGGGTTGTACCGCGTGGAAGCGAGCGCGGGCGGCTTCAAAAAGTTCCTGCAAGATGGAATTACGCTGCAAATCCAGCAACAGGCGAGAGTCGACATCATGCTGACGGTAGGCGATGTGTCGGAATCGGTTTCGGTGTCGGCCGATGCGGCGCTGCTGGAAACTACATCGTCGACGATTGGCAAAGTTGTAGACAATCAGCGAATTGTGAACCTGCCGCTGAACACGCGCAACGTATACTCGCTGATCTTTCTGACACCTGGAGTATCGGGTTCGGTGGGCAACAACTATGGCGACATGCGCTATTCGGTGAATGGAGCGCGGGCGCGTCAGATGGATACGCTGATCGATGGCGTGAGCGCGTCGCACGCGACGGTGACCGGCTTTAGCGGCATTTCGGTATTTCCTTCGGTGGATGCAATTGAAGAGTTCAAAGTGATGGGTGCCAATTACCCGGCGGAGTACGGCCGCAGCATGGGTAGCGTCTTGAATGTGATTTTTAAGTCGGGTAATAACAAGCTGCACGGTAGCGCTTACGAATTTCTGCGCAACTCGATTTTCGACGCAAACAACTTCTTCGACAACCGGCGCGGGGCGGCATTGAACAGCTTTAAGCGCAGCCAATATGGCGGGACAGTTTCGGGGCCGATCAAGCAGGACAAAACCTTTTTCATGGCTTCCTATGAAGGCCTGCGCGAACGCTCGGCTGCGTCGAGAATTTTCACGGTACCAACTGCGATTGAGAGGGGCGGCGACTTTTCGCAGACGCGTGCCTTAAACGGGAATCTCATCCAGATCTTCGACCCATTCTCGACGCGTGCGAACCCAGCCGGAGGGTTTATTCGCGACGCCTACGCCGGCAACCGCATCCCGGCGGGACGCATGGACCCGGTCGCCCTGAATGCAATGAAATTCTATCCGCAGGCCAACACAGTTGGCAATGCGGTGACGAATCAGAACAACTTCGCCAACCAGGGCTCGGCTGGGGTGAACCTGGATCAGTGGGATATCCGGATCGACCACAACATCACGACGAAGCAGAAGTTCTTCGCCCGTTACTCGAGGCGGAATACGGAAAATGTGCCGGCGATTTTCTTTCCAAAGGACCTCACGATCGGCGAGGGCAGAGTGATTGAATCGGACAGCGTGCATGGTGCCGTCGCCGATTACTCGAATACACTTTCGCCGACAATGATCTTCAACGCCCGGCTGGGCTTTGCGCGAACGCTTTATACCTTTGCAAATCAGGGTTTGGGGTTTTCGCCTTCTACGCTGGGATTTCCGAAGTACCTGGACCAGATTCTAGACGTGCAGATGTTTCCGCGCATCGGGGCCGCCGGCTATGTTTCGCTTGGCGGCAACGGGAACCGGTCGAACGCATTCAACAGCAATACGGCGCTCGCAAACCTGACCAAGGTCAGTGGCAAGCACACGATGAAATATGGCTTTGAGGGCCGGCTGCACCGCGTAGGCGTATCCGAGTTTGACAATCAGGGCGTGTTTGGCTTCTCCACGTCGATGACGCAGGGACCCAATCCGAATGCCGCCAGCGCGACGGCGGGCAACAGTATCGCGTCGCTGCTGCTTGGAACGGGGTCGGGCGGCAATAATCTGATTCAGAACTTCAAAAACGTTGCGGCGCAGAATTTCTATCTTGCCTGGTATGTCCAGGACGACTGGCGCATCACGCGCAAGCTGACCCTCAACCTTGGGATACGTTACGACTACGACACGCCGCGCACCGAACGATTCAACCGGACAAATTACTTTGATCCGAATGCTGTTTCGCCGCTGGGGAGCCCCGCGCGCGGAGGACTTGTTTTTGTAGGAGTGAACGGCAACAGCCGCCACCAGTACAATTGGGATCTCAACAATCTTGTGCCGCGGATTGGCCTGGCATACCAGCTCAATCAGAAGACCGTGATTCGTGCGGGCTACGCCAACATTTTTGGCCAGTCGCATCAGGCGGCCCATGGCACGATCGGCACGACCGGCTGGCGGTTGGACAATCCCTGGGTGAATTCGGTGGATGGCATCACGCCGGCCAATCTCTTGAAGGATCCTTATCCGAATGGCTTCCGGGCGCTGCCTGGATCTTCCGAAGGGTTGCTGACTGGCACGGGCACCGATCTCGAAGCCGTGATTCGGGAGACGCCGGCACCGCTTTCGATGCAGATGAACTTCAACATTCAGCGGGAAGTACCTGGGCAGATCTTGCTGGAGTCCGCTTATGTGGCTACCCGCGGATTGCAGTTGAACAGCGGAGTTACGATGAACCAGATTACTCCAGATAAGCTGGCACTTGGCGCACAGTTGAATGTATTAGTAGATAACCCGTTTCTGGGCAAGATTCCCACTGGAAGCCTGGTCAACGCCAGGGTTGCCCGCGGCCAGTTACTGCGGCCCTTTCCGCAATTCGCCGGGATTGGAATCGTGAATACGGCAGGCGCGTCGTCTACTTATCACTCCTGGCAGAACACGGTAAGTAAGCGCTTTTCGAAAGGATTTACTTTCGAGGGGTCTTATACGTGGTCGAAGATGATCGACAACGGCACGAGCCACCAGAACGCTTACGATATTCTTGCCAGCCGCAGCCTGTCGGATCTCGATATCCGGCATCGCTTCGTAATCAGTTATGTTTATGAACTGCCCTTTGGACGAGGCCGCAAGTTTGGGAGCGGAGCCTCGCGGCTACTCGATACCGCCCTTGGCGGGTGGCAGGTCAATGGCTTCACGACCTTCCAGAATGGGAACCCGCTTTCGTTCTCGGCGAACAACACTTCGGGATTATTTGCCTCGGTCACCAGACCGAACAACAACGGAACTTCCGGGAAGCTGGAGGGCAAGGTGGATCAGCGCCTCAATGGCTTCTTCAACAAGGACCCGTATACGCAGCCCGCGCCATTTACCATCGGCACGATGGGACCGCGCCTGCCGGATATCCGCTCGGACGGCGTCCGCAATTTCGACTTATCTCTGTTCAAGGACTTTAGGCCCATTGAAAGGATTCGCATTCAGCTTCGTGGCGAATTTCTCAATGCGTTCAATACTCCACGATTCGGGAGCCCTAACACGAGCGTAACTTCGAGCGCGTTTGGAGTGATCAACTCCCAGGCGAATGCGCCGCGGCAGATCCAGTTCGGATTGAAAGTGCTTTGGTAGACGGGAGAGATCGCGAAAGGAGTTTTCGAATTACGGCTCAAACTTCAACTAAGGCACCACCTCCACAATCAGATCGAAATACTCTCCATATCGCTTCCCGTCAAG
>JBKJSR010000327.1:0-7158 GCA_046594355.1 Bryobacter sp. | reverse complement strand
GTAGCTTTTGCCGTGGTGCCGCAAATGGCACCGAAGCCGAAGCCGGCCCGCGTCGCGGTGTCGCGATCCATACCCGCCCGGAGAAGTACGAGCAGAGTAAAGGGCACAAGCGCGAAGCCAGGCACGGTAAAGAGGGCAACTTCGCGAACGTCGGCTTCAAAGGCGAAGCCAGTCGTGAAGAAGCCGGTAAAGCCTTCGCCGAAGAAGCGCTAAGCCGCGCTTGCGACCGGCGGATACTCGTACAAAACTTCGAGCTGACAAATCCATGACAACGTCTCGCCTGGTACGGTGTAACATTTCATCTGTGAAACGGTTCGCGCTATTCGGAGCAACGGTGGTGTTTCCGTGCGTACTCCTGGTTTTGTTCGGATATCGGATGATCCAGCAGGACCGCGAGTTGGCGGCTCGCCAAGCCGAAGACGAGGGGCGGGCCCGATCAATTGAGCAGCGCCAGAGCTGGTTGGCAGAACTCGAGAAGCTTAAGCGGAGCGCCGTAGAACAATTCTTCGCCGGGCACAAGCTTCCGGTTGAATTTGCGGCCCTGGTAATCGACGAGCAAATCCGCACGCCTTGGGAGAGAGCGGGAGTAATTCGCGGCGCAACAGACTCGTGCGAGCGCGTGGAATTTGCGGTGGGCCGTCTTCCGGAAGCGGTTGCCTGTTACCGTCGCGTGCTTGCTGAAGCGACCGCTCCGGAGCAAAGGGCTTACACACGCATGCTGTTAGGGCGAGCGCTCTTGAAGGCGGGCGATCTCGCAGGCGCGGGGCGGGAAAACCTGGAACTGCTAGGGACGCCGTTTTCGCTGCTCGACGAACAAGGCGTGCCGTTCGCCTGGTATGCGGCGGACCGTCTGCTGCGGAGCGCTGCAAATGCCGGGGCGGTGCGCACACGCTTTGAGAAGGAGCGCATCGACCTAACGGCTCAATCGGCTCCGGCCGCCTACTTGTTAAAAAGCATCGCCGATAGACTCGGCGACGCTACGCTGCAAGCGGAGGCTGCCGCGTCGCGGACCTTTGCCGAGCATGTGGAACTATTGCGGGCGGATTTGCCCAATCGGCTTGCGTCACTCCGGCGCGATGGGCCCGAGCCAGCGTGGTTGGGGCATGGCGATTGGCTAATTGGGTTGTCAAAGGCACCGGAGTCCGGCAAGGAAGTGCTCGTCGCCATCGCGTCGAACCGTGTGAAAGTGCAGACGCCCCAACAGCAGGCGAGTTTGCCGCCGTCAAGGACTGGAATTTACGTTGCGTCACTCTGCCTCGTATTCGTGATCGTAGCCTCAAGCGCATATCTGTTGTGGCGCGATGTACGGCGGGATGTCGCAATTTCGAATTTGCGTTCGCAGTTCGTTTCGAGCGTATCGCATGAATTGAAGACCCCGATCACAGCCATACGGATGTTCGCCGAGATGCTTCGCATGCGTCCTGTAAGCGACCCGGAGTTGCGCCAGGAATATCTCGACACGATCGTGAACGAAAGCGAACGGCTCAGCCGTCTGGTGGACAACGTCCTTGATTTTTCGAAAATCGAACAGGGCCGCAGGCTGTATCGTCTGCAGCCGACCTCGCTCGACGACGTCATCGATTCGGCGGTGCGAGCGGTGCGCTACCCTTTGCAGCAGGCGGGGTTCGAGCTGCGTGTGACGAACGACGTTCCGCTTCCGGTGGTGAACGCAGACGCGGACGCATTGCAGCAGGCGGTACTTAACCTGCTCACCAATGCCATGAAATATTCGACGACTCAGAAACAGATCGATCTAGCGGTGAAGCGGAGTGGCGGCACCATCGTGATTGCCGTGCGGGATTACGGAATTGGCATTCCGGCGGAATATCGGGTGCGCATTTTCGAGCGATTTTATCGCGTGCCTACACCGGAGAACCAGCGCGTTCCGGGCGCGGGTCTGGGGCTCACGCTGGTTGCGCATATTGCAGAGGCGCACGGGGGCGAAGTGGTGGTGGAGAGCGAGCCGGGTGCTGGAAGCCTGTTCTCGCTGCATTTGCCAGTGGGGCAAGCAACATGAGCCGCGTCCTGGTGATTGAAGACGATCCAGCGATCCTGCGCGGGCTTGCAGACAGTCTCCGCTTTGAAGCCTACGAGGTACAGACGGCGGGCGACGGCGAAAGCGGTTATGCGCTTCTGCAAACGAGCCAGCCGGATCTGGTGATTCTCGATCTAATGCTGCCGAAGATGAGCGGTTACGATGTGTGCCGTAAAGCGCGTGCCAACGGCATCACAATCCCTATCCTGATGCTGACTGCGCGCGGCGAGGAGATGGACCGAGTCGCCGGGCTGGACCTGGGAGCCGACGACTATGTCACAAAACCATTCTCATTACCTGAACTCCTGGCACGGGTTCGCGCACTGCTGCGGCGGGCGCAGGCGGTGGCGGACGCGAACGAGCCAATCGAACGGTTGGCATTCGACGGCGTGGAAATCGATTTCGGGAAATACGAGGCGCGGCGCGCTGGCGCAACGGTAGAGTTGTCCCGCAAGGAATTTCAAGTGATCCGGTATCTCGCCAGCCGGCCCGATTATGTGATCACCCGCGAAGAGTTGATTGAGAAGGTATGGGGGCTGGAGAAATATCCGACGACCCGAACGGTGGACAACCACATCCTGAGCCTGCGGGCGAAGTTCGAACGCGAGCCCGCAAACCCGCGACACCTGTTGACCGTGCATGGAGTTGGCTACAAGTGGAGCGGCGGTGTCTCCTGATTATTTCGTGACAATCATTTTGCAAGCGGGTGACAAGTGCTCCGGGATAAGCGCCTAGGATCGAAAACAGAGGTAATCAGCATGAAACGAATCGCTCTGTACTTATTGATGGCAATGACGATGGTGGCTGCGGAAACACCGCAGGAATTGTTCCAGAAAGCGCTCGTCAAGGAGCGCTCGGAAGGCAAACTCGCCGAAGCCATTCAGCTCTATCGCCGTGCGGCGGAAGCGGCGGGTAAAGATCGTGCGCTGGCGGCGAAGGCACTGGTGCAGCTTGGCCAATGTTACGAAAAGATGGGTAGCACGGAGGCGAGAAAGCAGTATGATCGCGTGATTCGGGATTACGCGGATCAGAAAGATTCGGTAGCGATGGCGCGGGCGCGGATTGGCGCTACCGGGACGCACGAGACTGGCACAGTGCTGCGCAAAATCTGGGCCGACGACAACACGGATGCGGGAGGCAGACCTTCCCCCGATGGTCGTTTTTTTGTTTACAGCGATAGGGCTTCGGGCGGGAATCTTGCGATACGCGATCTTTCGACGGGCGAGAGCCGCCTGCTTACTCGAGGGAAATTGAGCACCACCCACTGGAATGCGGAGTACGCGGGTGCCGCGATCATTTCACCGGAAGGAAAGCAGATTGCTTATAACTGGCACGAGATGGGAACGGGGGATACGTCGTTGCGGCTAATTGGAACGGACGGTGCCCGCATGCGAGTTCTCATGAACGGGGTAAAAACTTATCCGCGCGTTCACTCCTGGTCTCCGGATGGAAAACTGATCGCCATCACTCTCAGCGTGTCCCCCGGCAAAACGGACATCGGGTTGGTATCGGCACAGGACGGTTCATTCAGGGGACTGAAATCGACGCAATTTGGGCAGTTTGAGATAGAGATTGGCGGGTTCTCCACAGACGGTCGGTTCCTCACCTATGCTGTGCCAAATACTCAGCAGTTGGCCGACGGCGGGATTTTTGTCATCGCTACCGATGGCACACGTGACGCACCGCTGGTTCAGGGCAAATCGAGTAATGGTGCACCCCTTTGGACACTTGACGGCCGGGCCATCGTCTTTGCCAGCAATCGATCTGGAACCAATGGTCTGTGGTCCATCCAAGTCGAAGACGGAAAGCCAAAAGGGTCGCCGGAACTTTTGCGAGACAACATGGGCGGCACCAGAAGTCTAGGATTCAGCCGGGACGGGTCGTACTTTTTCGGCATGGCGAATGTGCGGTCCGACATTTACGTGGCGGACTTCGACCAAGAGTCATTGCGCACCAGTCCGCCAAAACCACTGTCGGACCGGTTTGTAGGGAGGAACTCGGGCCTAAGTTGGTCCCCGGACGGCAAGTGGCTTGCGTTCAAGCGTGGCGTGATAGATCAGCAGACCTTAGTGATTCGTTCAGAGCTGAGCGGCGAAGAGCGGACACTGCCAACAAAATTCGCGAGCTCCCTCGGAGTAATACTGAATAACCTGAATTGGTTTCCGGACAGCCGCTCCCTGCTGGTGGCGGATATTGTCAAGAACAGAAAGGTGTTCCGGCGTATCGATATCGAAACGGGACAGGAGCGGGTGGTATTCGAAGGTCCGGCGGGAATCTGGCCCATGGTAAGGCTATCGCCTGATGGCGGGACGCTGTATTACTCGATCAGGGAAGAGCTTCTCGCAAAATCCGAGGGCTTGGTTCGCTTGATGAAAAGAAATCTTGAAACTGGCGAAGAGATGGAGTTGTACCGTGCGGAATCATCCGGAGCTGGAGTCTTCGGGCTATCGGTTTCACCAGACGGACGTCGGTTGGCGTTCATGGTAAATCTTGAGTCTCCTCATCGCGTACTGTTCACGCTGGCCACCGAGGGAGGAAGCCCGCGCGAGCTATTTCGTGGAGACTATGAAAACCCGCTTCCATTTGCCGGCGCATGGACAAGCGACAGCCGTAACGTACTGGTCCACGCCAAGGATGGGCCGCTAAACCGGTTGTGGGCAATCCCAACCGAAGGCGGGGCTCCGCGAAAACTGGAGCTGACGATGAAAACGCTTAATTCCGTGGTTGTTTCTCCCGACGGACGGAGGGTTGGGTTCACTGGAATGCAAACCAAAAGTGAGGTTTGGGTGATTCAGAATCTTTTCGCGGAAGTTCGGGCGGTGAAGTAACACGGTTCGCTTCGCCGCTTCAATTTCTGATCGCTGCGGCTCTGCATCCTGCAGAGCCGCATTTGCGTCTTGGAAGCGCAGTTTTACAATTCGGGCGTAGCGGAAGATCACAAAAATATCGTGAAGTGAATGGTATTGGGTTAGCCGACGAGCCACTTGGTGAATTCGCCTTCGCCGTGTACATCGGTCAGGCGTTGATCACGGCCCTGGAAGCGGTACGTGACCTGCGTGTGGTCCATGCCCAGCATGCGGAATATGGTGGCGTGCATGTCGTGTACGCTCTTGCGTTCTTCCACGGCTCGCAGGCCGAATTCATCGGTAGCACCAAGTGCGCGACCGCCTTTAGTTCCTGCGCCGGCCATCCACATCGAGAAGCCGTAAGGATGATGGTCGCGGCCGTTCTTGCCTTCCGCCAGAGGGGTGCGGCCGAATTCAGTGGACCACACGACAAGCGTCGAATCGAGTAGACCGCGGCCCTCGAGATCGGCAAGCAGGCCCGCGATGGGAAGGTCGCTTTTCTTCGCCATCTTGTTGTGGCTGCCCAGCAAATCGTTGTGGGCGTCGTCCCAATCGTCACCTAGATTGGTGCCGGAATAGAGTTGTACAAAACGTACTCCACGTTCGACCAGGCGGCGGGCGAGAAGGCACTTGCGGCCGAAGTCGTCGGTCATGGGTTCGCCAATGCCGTAGAGCTTTTTGGTGGCGGCGCTTTCGGTAGCTATATCCACTACATCGGGGGCTTCCGACTGCATGCGATAAGCGAGTTCATAAGAGGCGATGCGGGCGTCGAGATTCGTGTCGTCCTCGCGGCTGGCAGAGAAGCGGCGGTTCATGCGGGTGATGAGGCCGAGGGTTTCTTTCTGGGCTTCGTCGCTGACGCCATCGGGCGATGCAAGATGGAGGACCGGGTTTTGGCCGCCGCGAAAAACAGTGCCCTGAAAGAGGGCCGGCAGGAAACCGCTGCCATAAGCTCCCGAACCGCTCTTCATTGCGCCATCGCTCATGACAACAAAAGAAGGAAGGTTCTTATTCTCGCTGCCGAGGCCATAGACAGTCCAGGCACCAAGGGAGGGCTTGCCGGGAAACTGGCTTCCACTGGTGCGCAGATAGATTGCCGGGGCGTGATCGAAGGCATCACTGTAGCAACTTCGAACGACGGCCAGCTTGTCGGCGTGCTGTTGCAGGTTGGGGTAGAGGTCGCTGATTTCAAGACCGCTCTGGCCAGCGCGGGTGAAGTTCCAGGGACTGCCGCGCATGAGCGCTTTGCGGAAGTCGATGCGACTGGTGATCATGCCCTGGCCGAAGCTGCCGGGCAAGGGTTGGCCATCGAATTTGGTAAGCGCGGGCTTAGGATCGAAGGTATCGACGTGGCTCACGCCGCCGTGCATGAAAAGGAAAATTACGCGTTTGGCGCGTGCCTGGTCCGCAGCTTGCGCAACCATGTTCGCCAGGGCCACCGAGCCGAAACCTTTGCCGGCATCGAGGAAAAATTGCCGCCGTGATTTTTCGTATGTCATAGGAGTCCTTAATCAATCCACGTAGAGAAATTCGTTGGTGTTGAGCAGGCCGCGGATTAACTCGCGGCGGGCGGCAGGTTCATTGCCGAGCAGCTTAGTCTGCTTCAAAAGGAATTCGTTGGCCATCGCGATTTCGTTCTCGCCCGGATCGCGCTGCATGATTTGCTGCCAGATGGTGGTGAGGTTGCCTTTGCTCGACTTGGCGAGAGCCTCGGCCTGGTCTACCGTGAATTTGCTGTTCAGCAAACTCAGGCTTTGGGTGGAAGTGGTGGAAGTTTCGCGGCGCGAGCAGCTCAGCACGGCCTCAGGCCGGTCGAAGACTTCCAGCAGCGGCATGCGGTAAGTGCGTTTGACCAGCATGTAAACGGAGCGGCGTGCGTGCTCATTGCGGTCGGAAGTGAAAGGCCAGGCGTTGCCTGGAGGTTGACTCATGCCGTAGAGTTCTTCTGGAGCGAGTTGCGGTACAACAGGCCGGCCATGCATTTTCGCGTTCAGAGTGCCGGTGGCCAAGAGGACCGAATCGCGAATCTCTTCAGCTTCGAGACGGCGGCGGGTGAAGTGAGACAAGTACTGATTCTCGGGATCTTTTTCGCGGGCGTCCACGCTGCCGTTGGGGGACTGGCGGTAAGTCGCGGAGAGCAGTATCATGCGGTGCAGCTTCTTGACGCTCCAGCTTTCTTCGACGAATTTCAAGGCGAGCCAATCGAGGAGTTCCGGATGACTCGGAGCGGTGCCACGGGCTCCGTAGTCGCTAGTCGTCGAGACAATGCCACGACCG
>JBKJSR010000645.1:0-7537 GCA_046594355.1 Bryobacter sp. | reverse complement strand
ATGCCCTGCTCCTTGGCGAACCGCTCGAACTCCGCCTTGGCGATGATGCTTTTCGTTGCCCCGTGTTCGCAAACGAATACAACCTTCTTGGGTTGCGTGTCTTGCCCCAGTAGGATCGTCATGCCGATTGCCCCTGTTGCCAGGAGGATGGAAAGAGATTTGCTCATACTGTTCCCTTGCGCTGCATGTGCAGCGGTATTTGTACCTCAAAAGTCGTGCCGCTTCCGGTTTCGCTACTCAGGTGAATTGTTCCCTGATGGCGATCTACGATCCATTTCGCAATGGACAAACCCAGACCAGCGCCGCCGAGACCGCGCGATCGGGCTTTATCGGCACGCCAGAATCGATCAAAGACATGCTCTCGATCCTCCGCGCTGATTCCAATGCCCGAGTCAGCCACCGAAAGGAAGCCTTGGCTCCTTTCCGTGGTCATCGTGACGCGAACCGCAGACGACTCTGGTGAATACTTGATTGCGTTGTCCAGGAGAATGAATGCCAGACGGCGTAAAGCCTCGAGATCGCCGACTACGGCCAACGGCTGCTCGGGCGTGGACAAGCTAATTGTGATGTTCTTCGCTTTGGCCGCACTACTGGCTTGCTCGACTGCCTCCTGCACGCTCAGTGACCAATCGGTTATTTCTTTGTGTAAGCCGTCTTCGCCGGTGTCCGCACGAGCGAGAAGCAGCAGGCTATCCATGAGGTGGCTCGTACGGCCAGCCTCAGCGACAACCTGCTTGAGGTCCTGCGTCAGTTCCGGGGTGAGTCCACTCCGTTGCAGGGCGAGTTCAGCCGTAGTGCGAATCAATGAGATCGGGGCTCGTAGTTCGTGCGAGGCGTCGGCGGTGAACTGTGACATCCGTTGAACCGAGTCACTCAGCCGGGCGAGCATGTCGTTCAACGTCTCGGACAAGCGCTGCAACTCGTCCCCGGAGTCCGGTATCGTCAACTTTTCAGATAGGTTCCGAATACTGATCGACTCCGCCTTCTCCCGGATCTCTTCAACGGGGCGCAGGGCACGAGTGCTGATCCAGTAACCGCCTGCGCTGGCCAACAGGATCAGGATGGGAACCGAGAGCAGCAGGATCGTCGAAAATTTTGCTAGCGCATCGTAAAATTCCGGCAGGGGCGTCGCCACCTGTACGGTATAAGGCTCACCACGAACTACGATTCGCCGGGACGAGAATCGTACCGGTATCTTCTGGACAGTCAGAGTCTCTCTGAGCCCGGATTCCCCAAGCTGGTCTGGAGTTCGAATCGGGGTCCGGTTGTTTTCGAGAGGCAGAGAGCGATACAGCCATTCTCCCCTCTGGTTGCAGACTTGAAAGAGGTCTCCGCCTGGCCCCAGGACCGAGTGCTCGCGAAACTCATCGCGAATCTCTACCAGCGTCAAAGACGCGATCTGTTCATTCATGAACTTTTCCACGCCCTTGATTCGGTCTTCAAGCCCATGGTCGATCGCCTGGAAGAAGCTAGCCCGCATGGCAAACCAACTTCCCATGCTAAGTGCGCCCAGTCCAAGCACAAGGATGGCCAAGTACCAAAGCGTGAGTCGAACCCGAATCCCACGAAAATTCATTCGGCGTCTCCTTCGCGAATCGCATAGCCGAAGCCGCGGACGGTTTGAATCAGGCGTGAAGCACGGCCCGCTTCAATCTTGCTGCGAAGCTGCCAGATAAATACGTCGAGCGTGTTGTTCTCGACGTCCCGGTCCGAGCCCCATGCCACGTCAACCAGCGAGTCCCGCGACACGACAACTCCAGGCCGGGCGACAAGCCTGTCCAGCAGCACGTATTCGGTCCTGGTGAGGGAAATCAGCTTCCCGGCGCGGCGAACTTCGTGCGTTTCGCGGTCTACCGTGAGATTTCCCACCCGCACGATGGAGTTTTTCTCGGTAGAGACACGGCGCGTGATGACGCGAAGACGCGCCGAAAGCACCTCAAAGGAGAATGGCTTCGTTATATAGTCGTCGGCACCCAGGTCTAAGCCACGCACCACATCGTTAGTCGAGTCACGCCCGCTAACGATGAGGATCGGCACATGATTCCCCTGAGTGCGCAGTCGTCTGGTCACGGCAAACCCGTCGGAGCCGGGCATCATTACGTCCAGAACGATCGCGTCAAAAGTCTGGGCCATTGCCTTCTCATAACCGGTGATTCCGTCGGCGGCTAAATCGACGGTGTGGCCGTCTGCCGTCAGGCCGCGCTGGAGCAGCTCCGCCATCTTCGAGTCGTCTTCCACAATGAGAATGCGCATATCGGTCAGCAACTTAAGATTTCCATACGTGACTGAGGATTACATGAGTGGGGTCGCTCAGGCAACCCAAAGGTGGAAGGTCCACACTCGGATTAGGAGACCTCATGAAGATCAGCTTTGTCGCTTGTTTTCTATTGGCATCAGCCGCCATGTCCGCACAACTCATTCGCTTCGACAATTTCCCCGTAGGTGCCTTGACCGGCGAGTGGACCGTCGGAATGACCCACAAAGGTGGACCTCCCAAATGGGAAATCCTGCCAGACTCTTCCGCTCCCACCAAGCCAAATGTACTCGCCCAAACGTCCACCGATGCCACGGGCGGACGCTTTCCGTTTGCGATCTATAACGGAGCCACGCTATTGGACGGCTCCGTGAGTGTTCGTTTTAAAACCATCTCTGGAAAAGTCGATCAGGCGGCGGGTCTTGTCTGGCGCTTCCGCGATGCCGACAACTACTACATCGTTCGGGCCAATGCCCTCGAAAATAATGTGGTCCTTTACAAGGTAGAAAAGGGCGAGCGGATCTCACTGGCACCCCGGAACATGCCGTCCCGTACCTACGGGGTGAAACACACCGTTCCCGGGCAGAAGTGGAACACCCTCGAAGTGGAGTTCAAAGGCGCGATGTTCGCCATATTTTTCGATGGGCAAAAGATCATGGAATTGGAAGACTCGACTTTCTCACAGGCCGGAAAGACGGGTCTTTGGACGAAGGCTGATAGCGTAATCTATTTCGACGATTTTCAGGTCGCCGCAGAAGGAAAGAAGTAAGATATGTTCCCAATGAAGACAGTGCTCGTTAGCGTTTTGGCGGCATGCGCCGCATTTGGCCAGCAGTTACCCGCAGAGTACGACCAGGTACTGAAAGCGCTGGGTAAAAGCGGCGATTTTAAGGACGCTGTATTGAAAGTCAACCTTCCCCGCAACGATCTGAAGGTCAGCATTGACGGCATCGCCACGCCGACACCCTTCGGCTTTGGTGGATGGCTCGCGCTGACCAAGGGTACAGGCGGCATGGAAGTCATGATGGGAGATCTCGTCCTCCTGGAGGATGAGGTCAACCCGGTAATGTCGGCCTTGCTGGACAACGGGCTCGAAGTTACCGCGATCCACAATCACTTCTTCTTCGAAAGTCCCCGCATTTTCTACATGCACGTTCACGGAAGCGGCAAGGCAGCCGACCTGGCGAAGAAGGTGAAACCCGCGCTCGATCTGATGGGTCGCGAATCGCCTCGACATCAGAGCACTGTCACTGGCGGCAATTCCACCGTCACCGCCGGCACAATGGACACTGCCAAGATCGCCAGTGTCGTTGGACATGCCGGGGAACAGAATGGCTCGGTTTATAAAATCACCATCGGACGCGACGATTTCAAATTGAAAGAAATGGGCGCGCTCATCAACGCGCGAATGGGCCTGAATACTTGGGCCGCCTTCTTCGGCAGCGACGCCAACGCTCAGATCGCCGGAGACGTCGCCATGCTGGGCCACGAGGTTACCCCAGTGCTCAAAGCGCTTCGTTCGAACGGGCTCAATGTGGTTGCGATTCACCATCACATGACGGGAACGCAGCCAACCGTCTATTTCCTCCACTATTGGGGTACGGGCCCGGCGGAGAAACTCGCCATGGGCTTCAAGGCTGCGCTCAATGAGTTGGGCAAAGCGAAGCGAAGCAAGACCACGATGGCCCACTAGAAGGTGCTGCGATGAACTCACCCAAAATCGTTCGTTCCTGTATCTGTGTACTCGCGGTAGTCGGCCTGCTCGGTTGTGCATCCAGGCAGCCTGACCCTGTGACCGTCTACGTCAGCGAAGACCGCGTCTTTTCCGAGCCGATCCTGAAGGATTTCGAGAGAGAGTCGGGCGTCCGCATTCGGGCGGTTTATGACACCGAGGAGGCGAAGAGTACGGGCGTCATGAATCGCCTGCTCGCCGAGAAGAACACTCCGCAGGCCGATGTTTACTGGGCCAATGAACCCGTCCGCGCCGATGTCCTTCGCCAGCAGGGAATCTCTACGCCATTCAAGCCCGGCAACGCGCAGGGAATTGCCGAATCGTTTAAGGACCCCCAGGGGTTCTGGACCGGATTCTCCGCCAGGGCTAGGCTCTTCGTGGTGAACAAGAACGCCAGGTACAAACCGACCAGCGTTATTTCCTACACCGACCCCAAAGCCCGCGGACTCGGAGTCATCGCAAATCCACTCTTCGGAACAACCACCGTTCAGATAGCCGCGCTGTTCACTTTGTGGGGTGACGAGAAGGCCAAACAGTTCCTTGCCGCGATGAAGGCGAACCAGGTAAAGCTCTCGACTGGCAACGGCGAAAGCGCCGATTTTGTTGCCTCCGGTGAATTCGACTTCGCCTTGGTCGATAGCGACGATGCCGTAGACCGCATCCGTAAAGGTAAGCCCATCGAGATCGCCTATCCGGATCAGGGAGAGGGCGAGGCCGGGCTTATCCTGATTCCAAACGCAGTCGCGCTGATCCGCAACGGCCCAAATCCCGTCGGCGGACGGAAGCTGATTGAATATTTACTGTCCAAGGAAACGGAACGCAAGCTGGCTGCTGCCGATTGTGCCCAGATTCCGCTACATGCCGGAGTAGCGCCTCCCGCCGAATTGAGGCCGATCAACCAGTTGAAGATCATGAAGGTGAATTATGCGGACCTCGGGGCAAAATTGCAGGCGATTCAACCGGTGTTGAAAGCATGGGCTGGTTATTGAGTTCAAAGCGAATCACGCTATCGGCCGCCATGGTTGTGGTGTTGGCGCTCGCAGTCCTGCCCCTGAGCGTAATGCTGGTGCAAAGCCTTTCCGTAAATGGCTCTATCGGCATGGAGAACTACACGGCGACACTCGGAAGGTCTCGCGTCTGGACCCTCATCGCCAATAGCCTGCTGCTGGCGGGAGTCACGACTCTTTTCGCTGGCGTGATCGGCGTAGCCCTCGCCATCGGCGCTGTCAAATCCGCAGTCCCGTTACGCAGGGTGATCGTATCCATCTTCTGTTTGCCGCTGCTATTTCCTCCCTACGTTTTGGCGAACGGCTGGTTTCAAGTCCTTGGCCGCCAGGGCTTGGTGAGCGAGTGGTTCGGTGAATCAATCGGCGTAGTGACTTCCGATTTGCTCTTTGGTTTACCAGGAGGAGTTTTAGTACTCGCTTCAGCGTTCCTGCCAATGGTGATGTTATTGAGCATCGCGTCCCTCAGCAGCGTGAATCCGTCTCTCGAAGACGCAGCACGGCTGACTTGCGGGTGGCCCGGCGTACTCAGGACTATCACGCTTCCACTGGCTAGGCCCGGCATACTTCTTTCGCTCGTTTTGACCTTTATGCTTGCGTTCGGCGAACTCACTGCGCCATCGTTCTTGCGTCTCAACGTCTTTCCCCTTGAGAGCTTTACGCAATTCTCCGCCTTCTACGATGCAGGTGCGGCGACAGCCGCCGCGCTCCCATTCGCCGTAGGAGCTTTCTTGCTGTTGCTAGCCCTGCGGAAGTGGACGGGCTCCGGCGGCTATCACTTTCGTTGGACCAACTCGGCGAGCAGCCCAATCTCCCTGGGCGGCTTTGAATCGTGGATCGCGGCGCTCACTCTCATTTTTGCGCTTGTGGTCGTGATCCTCCCTTGTGCCGCGCTAGTCAATCGGGGCCTTTCCATCCAGGCGCTGGCAGCGGCATGGGACAAGGCGGCGGACAGCATGGCTTGGAGCCTTTGCTACAGCGGGGTAGCCGCGACCGCCATCGCGGTGTTGGGATTCTTTCTGGGATACGCGTCCCAAAGACGAAGCATTCGCGGGGCGGGCCTGGTCAGCTTGGTGACGCTGATGATGTTTGCCCTCCCTGGTACGCTGATCGGAATTGGTTTAGTGATCACCTGGAATCGTCCGTCGCTGGCGTGGCTCTACGCCGGCCCCGCAACGCTCCTAACCGGCCTCATCATGCAGTACGCCGCTATTGGTGAACGAGGCATCGCTTCGACCATCGCGCAAATTGCACCCTCGTCGGAGGAAGCCGCCGAGATTGCGGGCGCAGGTTGGTTCCGGCGGATCTGGGCGATCCTGCTTCCTTTGCTACGGCCTTCGCTATTGGCGATCTGGATGCTCTCCTTCATCATGTGTCTGCGCGATACGAGCTTGGCCCTTCTTCTTAGCCCCCCTGGACGAGACCCGCTGACCGCACGTACGCTCACGCTGATGGCCAATGGTTCGCCGGAACTCATTTCCGCGCTCTGCCTTTTCTCTATCGCCCTCCCCGTGGTTCCGGCATTGATCGGATTCGCCACCTACAGAATTGGAAGCCGCTCATGATCGAACTCGCCCAAGTGACAAAGGCTCACGGTACCCGATTGATTCTCGACGGGTTGGACCTCAAGATTAGTGCGCGCGAACGTGTCGTTCTCTCGGGACCATCAGGCTGCGGCAAGACCACGATCTTGCGTCTCATCGCCGGGTTCATCGCCCCCGATCAAGGAAGTGTTTCCGTCAACTCGCAACTGGCCTCCCGCGACGGACGGATTCTGGTCCCACCAGAAATGCGGGCACTCGGCTACGTATTTCAGGACTTGGCACTATGGCCTCACATGACCGTCTTTGAGAACGTTGAGTTCCCGCTGAAAGCTCAAGGCGTATCGCGGGAAGAGCGAACTCGTCGGGTTGGCGTGATGATGTCTATGGTTCAGCTCGATTCTTTCGGCAGCGCGTATCCCTCGAACCTCTCCGGCGGCGAGCAGCAAAGGGTGGCGATCGCGCGCGCTCTCATCGCTCAGCCGGCCGTCCTCCTTATGGACGAGCCGCTCTCGAATCTCGACGAAGACTTGCGAAGGTCGCTCTGTGATCGAATTCTCGATCTACACAAGAAACTGGCCTTTGCGCTGGTCTTCGTCACTCATAGCCGCGAAGAAATCCGCCAACTCGATGGACGCACGATCTTGCTGGGAAATTCAAAAACGAGAAATGATACTGAGCTGTAGTCTTCGCGCTGGTTGAGACGCCACCGGATGACCGTAGAACGGGGACGACATCGCTCCGCGGAACCTTGTATAGTGTACCCGCTTGAGTAATCAGACTGATCCGCCGCAACGGTGATCGCCGGACCCCGGTTTTCGTTTCATCGGTTGTTCCAGGCTCGCCCAGGGCGCTTCCGGGAGGGGAAGCGCCGGTACTGTGCGCGTCGGCATGACGGAATAACCGGTCCGTTCGAGTCGAGGCCTAAGCCGCTATCCTTGACCGGGTCGCCCAGCGGCGTAGGCCTCGACTCGAACGGACCGGTGATTCCGTCATGCCGACCCGC
>JBKJSR010000597.1:0-3491 GCA_046594355.1 Bryobacter sp. | reverse complement strand
TTGCCTTTTTGAATTGCCCAAATCAAGGACGCGATGGCACTGACGCCGAAGATGATTGTGAATCCATAGATGGCTATATATATGGGGGTCTTAGGCTTAATCTCGTTTGGTGCCACGGCCAGAAGTCGCTGAAACCCGACCAACCGAAGGCAGAAGGCAAGGTTGTACGATGGGCATGGATCTCCGGGCCAACCGCTGAAACGCCAGCAGATCCACAAGTACCTCTTGCTAATCTCTGCTGGCGGCTGTTGGCGAACATTTGGGGTTAAAGCATCCTCAAGAATGCGACGATGTCCTTTTGCTCCTGCGCACTCAACTTCAATTCCGAGATCAGATTAAAGAACGCGACAGTATCCTCGATCGTGAGCAATCTCCCATCATGAAGGTAGGGCGGGGAGTCCTTCAGGCCACGCAGGGGGAAAGTCTTGATAGGGCCATCCGCGGAAGCCATCATGCCGTTTATCAATTGCGGCTTGTGGAAGCGCTCAACTTGCAAATTGTGCATCGTGTTGTCGGTATAGTATGGTGCCGGATGACAGGATGCACACTGGGCCTTACCGAAAAAGAGTGTCTGGCCTCGCATTTCTTCGGTGGTCGCTTTTCTGGGATCTAGCTTGCCGTCAATCCCTAGCTTGGGAGCCGGTGGGAAGTCTAGGATGGCTTCGAACTCAGCCATCGCGTGCACCTGGCTGCCGCGATCAAGAACATTGACGCCCTTTTTAACGGCAATCACAGGGTCGCCGTCGAAGTAGGCTGCACGCTGCTCGAACTCGGTAAAATCCTCCACCGTCTTCAACGCCCGCTGCGATCCAAATAGACGTTGGATATTGACGCCACGCAAGGTCGGTGTGTCGATGCGATGGCGAAACTGTTGTGGCCGTATATCCCCAACCAGATGAGTGGCGCCGTTGGTGTGTCCGTTGGCATGGCAATCAAAGCAGGTGACCCCGCGGCTGGACTTTTCCGATCGACGGTCTTCAGTCTGGTTGAATTGCTGTTGTGGGAAGGGTGTCACCAGGAGACGCAGGCCTTCCAGTTGCTTCGGGTTGACGATCCCGTTGAAGACCTCGTAATAGTTATCGATGGTTATCAGCTTGCCTTGCGAAACGTCCCCGAGGTCGGGTCGCGTGGTCATGTAAATCGCGGGCGGAAATTCCGGGAGGACATGGTCAGGCAAGTCGAAGTCGAGATCGTAACGTGTGAGATCACGGGATTCCTGTTTCTTCATCTCGTCGATATGAAACTTCGGGAATACCATTCCTCCTTCGGGATGATTGGGGTGAGGCAACGGATAGAAGCCGGCTGGAAATAGATTCTTTTCACGGACCTCATCAGGCGACATCTGTGCGATCCGGTCCATGCTTGTGCCGGTGGCGACTTTGATGCGTAAACCCTCCTGAACCGGCTTCCCGCGCGACATGGTTACTCCAGCGGCTTTACGATCGCTCAGGTCGTAACGCTGCTCCAACAAGGCTTTCTGCCGCCGCATCACCTCGGGTTTCGCGGCAGACATTCGTGCCATCACAGTCGAAAACTTTTCGTTGAGATCGACGGGCGAATAGCTCGATGTCCGGTCGGCGGGCGCTTGCGAAAGTAGCAACCCGGTGGCCGCAACAGCTACCGCCGTCCAACCTGTCCATTTTACGTATTTGGCTTTCAATTTCACTTCATTCTCCTTTTGCAGACTCTTGCCGCCACAAACCTTTGTGAGGGCGGGAGACAACTTTGCCCAAACGCTCACAGCCCCAAGGCATTCTCCAGGTCTCTCACGTGCTCTTCCTCCATGACCAGAATGTCTCGGAGAAGGCGGGCCAAACCGAACTCCTCCATGTCCATTGCCTCTCTAATCCGGGACTTGTAGCGAGCGACAGCACCTTGTTCTCCCTGCAGATCCTGCTGCAGCATTTCCTCCGGGTCGTCGGACGTGAGGACCACATCGACGGAAGTCCCGGGCTTCCCGCCCCAAAACGCCACTTGCTCCGCCAGGGTCGTCGCGTGTTGCAGCTCCCCGGTCGCGTGGACCAAGAGTTCCTTCTGGATGGACCCAAATCGCGCACCGATAATTAATGACGCGTGGGTGATGTACTGAATCGCGCTGGCGAACTCATCCGCCATCTCTATTCAGCAGTCCGATCATCTCTATTTACGTCATATGCTCTCCTCGGTGCCCACTCCTGCAAATCGCCCGCCGTATACGGTGCGTATCTCACGATTCCGATCACCATTCTCAACTGAAAGCGGTCAGTCTTCTCACGATTCCGATCAGGTGTTCGGATCGGAGCGACGCTGATGTTTTGATTGTGATGGGGGTGATCGGATTCGTCAAGGAGTTCTTGCAGTTTTCAGTTCCGGAGCGAAGCGTGGGCAGGCGCTTGGGAACACGGGAAAGGGTTTGGGGAAGGGGAGCGGAGCCCCTTTCCCAGCGCAGTGCGGTAGAGTCCGCCGGGCACCTTAGGGCTCGGCTTTTTCCTCCTTCCTGGTATTGGCCCGGCGCATGGATTCGCCTTTGAGCTCGAAGCGATGCGCGTTATGTACGAGCCGGTCGAGGATGCCGTCAGCCACGGTGGGGTCCCCGATCTGCTGATGCCACTGATTCACCGGAATCTGGCTGGTCAGGATCGTCGAGGAGCTTTGGTAGCGCTCCTCGGCAATCTCCCAGAAGTCGCGCCGTTCGTTTTCCGCCATCGGTGCCATGACCCAGTCGTCGACGATCAGCACGTCGGCGCGGGCAAGTCTGGCCAGCACGTGCCGCAAGCTGCCGTCGGCCCGCCCGAGGGCAAGATCGCGGAACAAGGCCGGAGCGCGCGTATACAAGACCGCATGCCCATCCCGGCAGGCCTTCTGGGCCAGCGCGCAAGCGATGTAACTCTTGCCCACGCCGGTCGGCCCGGTGATGAAGATGTTTTCGTGTTTGCCGACCCAGGCCGAGTCCTGGGCGAGGGCTCGCACGGCGCTCTTGTCCAGGCCGCGCGCGGCGCGGTAATCGATATTCTCGACTGCCGCGTTGCCCTTGAGCCTGGCGTAGCGCAGACGGCGCGTGAGCGCCTCGTTCTGCCTTTGGGTGTACTGCCGGTCGACCATGAGCGCGAGCTTTTCCTCGAAGCTCATCTGCCTTGCGTCGGCGTCGGACTGGATCGCCTCCCAGGCCGTCACCATGCCGCTCAGGCGCAGGTTGTGGAGTTTCTCCACTGTGGGTTGATGTAGCATTCCGGGTTCGCCTATTCGTAGTAATCCGCACTGCGGATGTTATCGTGATCCGCCGGAGGCGGGGCGCTGTCCGGCTTCTCGATGGGCACGCTATCGAGGGCATGGACCAGCATGTTGCGCACACTCTTGTAAGCGACCGCGTTGGCGAGCAGGCAGCGCTCGGCGGCGGCTTCCATGCGGGCTGGCGTGTACTTCTCAGCCAGCCGCAGCAGGCCCAGGCAGCCGCGATAGCCCATTTCCGGGTGCGGGTATTGGGCAAGGATCCGTTCGACCAGCTTTGCCGT
>JBKJSR010000420.1:0-5254 GCA_046594355.1 Bryobacter sp. | reverse complement strand
TGTCGGCCTTCTTAAGCCAGTTATGCAGGGTTGCTTCGGAAATTCCAAAGTCTTTGGCAATCTGCGAGATCGGGGCTTCGTGCTTGCGGGCAACCGCGACCACGTCACGGCGGAACTCGGCGGGGAAAGGCTTGGGCATGTTGAACATCCTTGCTGCAAGGACTGGATCCTCACAAGTCAGGAGTCAAGCAAACCCGGGGCAGTCCCGAACGTGATAGTCCTCATTGGGCCTTTTGTCGAGGCTCAGTTCAGCGCGTGCGATCTCAACACCTCCTTGCTAGAACGCCGTCGTCATATCCCCAGGCAACAACGCTCCACCAAGAATCTTCAAAGGACTTATCGACCGCGAACGGCTTGTAATCCGCCCGTCCGTCCCGGACCGCGGGCATGATCAGGGCGATGATGTCTTGATCAGTTGTCATCGATCGCTCGAATCATATTGCAGTGCCGTAGATTTGTCGGGCCTACAGTCCGCAGCTTCATTTACTCCACCTCATTTTTTCTAGATTTGAGTCGCCCTGAGCTGTGCGAGATCCTCCAGAGCAACTGCGCGATTCAGGTCCCCTTGGAGAGCGAGGTACCTCATTGCTACCAAGTCCAAAGCTTCCGATGATGGTTCATTACCCAATACGGATGCTACTGATTGGGCCAAGGAGTTTTCGATCCTCCGATTTTCAGCTGCGTGGGATAGCTCGGTTGCTACCCCCTGGGCGTGGTTGTTGAGTATTTCTACCAAGGCTTCGGTTAGCTCATCATCCGGCCCTGAACGAAGTTGCTCGATCGATTCGGAGTACTGCTGTAGAGCGTCGTCATGCTGTTCTTGTAATCGGGCTATATCGCGATGACCAGCAAGTACAGCAAGCCCGGACAGCACCTGCAGTGACTGGTGGGCCTTTGTGACAACCTCAAACAGGGGGTTATGAGCTGATTCGGGTAGCCCTTCTGTCCAGTCTTGCCGTAGACCTGGGTATGAGTGAACTGAGCTAATGACCTTAACCGCGAGCTCATCTACCCGGAGCCCGCCGATCAGCGGAAAGATCACGAGCGGCGGTTGAAAACTCTGCACGTTCTCAGCCGGAGTCAGAGCCGCAACCAGCTGTGTGAATGTTTCGGGCCAGTCAAGGGCTCTTGGAAGGTTTACCCCTATTGCGACTTCGAGCGCAGGCCACAAGTGGCTTCCTCCGTTTTCCACCGGTCTGCTGTAGAGCGTCACATCATGGCCGAGACTTCTGAGCGTTTGGGCTCGTTGGTTCCATTCGCGCTCGTGGCGACGGCGTGCGTTCCGGACGGCCAGCTCGGCAGCCCTCTGCACCGCGCCTGAGCTGGGGCCGGACCGGGCGGCTGTGACTAACTGTCTGCTTGGTGTATCGCCAAAGGCAAGCTCGGAGAGGATGGCGTGTAGGTCCGTGAGTCTTTTGTCGATGGAAGCTAGTTCCGCCGGGACTCCGGCGTCCAACAGATTCCATGCTTCCCTGTGCACTTCGCGCACAGCCTTCCGAAGAGTGTCATCCACATACGACGCTAGCAGAGCCAAATTCCCGTCGGGTCTGGCTAATCGTTGGCTGAGGTTGTCAACGAGTCCAGAGACAAGAGTATGGAGGTAGTCGTTTCCTGTGGCTTCAACGTCTTCCCTAAGAAAATCGTGCGTCCCGGAAACTTTGATCATCGTTGACGCGAATTGGCGTAATACGCCGCGGAGGGCGTCCGTTCTGGATATCTCCCGCGAAGCAGGTCTTCCCAGAACCCATATCCGGGATAGACGTTCCAAATACTCGTCAGCCGCCGGTAGATGCTCTAGCGTCTCAGCGATCCGGTCGGTTCCTGTGCCCGTTTGGAAGGCTGCGCAGGCGATGGCGGCCGTGCGGCGATTCAGGTCGACCTCGCCTGGATCACGCACGTACCTCCGGTTTAGCTTTGAGACTCCGAAGGTGAAGTCGCCCATGACTATCGGAATTCCACCTGGCAGCAATGCCTGAATGTCGGCAGTCTCGCACATCGGAAGACAAGAGAGTGCGATGCGGGCCAACTCTCGAACGTAGGTATCCGCGTTTCCTTGAAGGTCATCGGATATGTGCAATGCTCTTCCCCACACGACCGATTTCGTCTGGTTTTCTTCGATGCGTATTTCAGTCAGCCAGACACATTCATCGCTGATCTTTTCTAGTAGGACGCCTGTGCCACCTGCCAATTCGAGAAGGGCATCTGCTACAGGTCGACCTAGGCGCGAGCCCGCAAGGATTATTTTGCCCGCGACCTCTGCGCTGCTTCCCCGCAGGAGCGTCTCCAGTGACGTTGGTGTGGACTGATTCTTGATTCCAGATGAGATCGCCTCCACAGTGGCCTCTCCCAGCCCTGTCAGCGATGACATGACGTTGGCCGCAATGGATGGGTCCGAGCAGTTAGTTAATGCCCTGCAGACCTCGTCGACCCCCAAAGCTTGTACAAATCCATCGAGCAGGCAAAACGGTTGTCCCGCGTTGAGTGAAAGCTCAGAAATGGCGCTTTGAATAGCGTCGGGGAAATGAGCCAGTGCGTCATCGTTCTCGGAATTCTCCAACAATGCTAGTTGGAGGGTCACCGGCCGGCTCGGTATCGGGACTCCCAGCCTGTCCATAATGGCGACCCAAGCTCGACTACGCTTTTCGAGCTCCACGAACCGCAAAGCCCGGGCCACGGCAACTATGCTTTGCTCCGCATTTCCGTGCGCCGTTCGACTCACGAGGGCTCTGACAATCTCGTCCTGCAGATGGGGATAGTCCCTGATGGCCCCACTCACGAGGGCAGGGATTGCATTGGGAAGGACAACCCGCAACAGACGGACGATGGTCGATTCGATGGTCGGTGGCGGAAACGAGTGAACGGCCGTTGAAAGGGTCCGCGATCGAAGCGGGTGCAACCCTGAAACCATTGTGGTCGTGCTCAGCAATAAATGCTCGTCCTGCAACCGCGCCAGTGCAGGTCGTAGCGCACTCTCGTCGAACTCCGCCCCGGTCAGAGCGCTCATCGGAACTTGAACCCCCCATTGATGAGCTGTGGCAACGATGGCCAGCAGTCGTAGCTCAACCTCACGGCCTTCCTGGACCCGGCGGCGGACTTGGGCAGTTAGCACGTCGACTAGACGTGCACCGTGCGTCAATAGATACGTGTATTCCATAGTGAGTCCGTCCGCGGCCATGTAATGCTCCCGCCAATGCCTCGCTTGTGTAGCTCCGTCCAGGCGCAACTTGCCGTAGATCGCCCGGGCTACTTCTTCGTCAAGAGAGACTTCAATGATTGCGGAGTCGGCCAAAGACGTCAGGGAGAACATATCCTCGCGCCGAACTGAACCAATAAGCAATACGCCCATTTGCGGTGCCAACGCCCGACTAAGTTGATCCCACGCCTGGGCTTCGCCAATCCCAACTCCATCCACTACGAATCCGACCTGAGAACGGGCGCTGGAACGCGAGGCCTGGGCAAGCCGCACGAGCTTTGTCACTGACGTTGAATCTAGGCGGTTGACGCGGTACCAAATCATGTCGCGGCGTGTGTAGACGGCAGCCCAGAGCACTGTGGATTTTCCGACACCAGATGGACCGACCAGCAGCACTGATCGCCGGTCGGCCAGAGCCTGGATCACTTGCCCGGTAAGCATTGGTCTAGGTGCAGCAATTCCCGCAGCGATGTGGCCAGGTTGGGCAGCAAGCCCCTCGAAGTAGCCGTCCCCACGAGCAGAAGTCCGGAAGTCAACTATCTCGCAACTACCGTCACTCAACGCGGCTTGGAGGGCCTCCCGGTCAACCAATCCCAAAACTTCTCCGATGAGGGCGTGCGTCATCAAGGGATCGATTCCGGCTGCTGTCTGCGGTCCATCGGCCGTCGCGTTACTATCGGCCGCGTCGGCGACGGCCAACCGAAGCTCGCGCTCGACCAGCCGGGCGCCAGCCGGCAGGGACTCGAATGAGGCAACAACAGCTTCGACAACTCCGTCGCTGGCTTCCTCCCATGGGAGCACAAGTATGCTCGAAACCTTCAGCACCTCCTCGAGCTCGTCTTCTTCGAAGATTCTCAGGAGCGAAACACGTAAAGCAGGATGTGGATCGAGGTTCGCTAAGGGTTCACGCCAACTCCCGAATTGATGGCCGGCAACAGCCCGTTCCAGAACTAATAAGAGCCGGCCGTCAGAGACTCCTTCTTGGAGGCGGCGAACCCGCTTATCCCACATTTCCCTAATAAAGGAGGCGGCCTTTCCCACCGTGAAATCGCCAACCTGTTCCTGCCGGCTCTTGACCTGGACGAACATGGGGTCCGGTCCCTCGATGTGTATGTCTTCAAAGCCTTCAGGAACGATGCGGTCTGCCTCGGGACTTTGGATCAGACATTTGGCTACGAGCCACGCACCCACCGCATCTTGGTAATGGAACCCCCGACCGGCAGTTGCACCGTGTCTGCTCCAGACGTCTCTTGAGGGCAATTCTTCCGTGGCGTCAGGCAACAGCATCGGCTGCTCTTTTCTTTTATGGCAAGGAAACCTTTTTGGCACGCAAATACCGCTCTGCAGCTGGACTACGGTGGAAAGGGGAAGTCGGAATCGCCCATCTCACCGCTAGAGCGGGTCCAAAATGGAACTAGGACCATGTACAAAACCAGCCACCAGATGTAGATCCCCGCGGCCCCGTTTGCGGTATTTGGCTCAGACAGTCCATGGAGGAGATCATTGCGTAAGTTGGATCCCCTGGGGTCGACAAGGGTGGCTCGGAAGGCAAGTTCGATATCTTCGTCAATCAGCTGACACTCTTTTGCTAAGTCGAGCAATGGCGAGAGCGTCTTTTCGGCTTCCGTTCCGTTCTGATCAATGGACGTTGTGATAATTCCCTGGGACTTTAGGTGAAAACGGAAGAAGTTTTCGATTTGCGGTATCACTAGGTGGCTACTAGTGATGAAGTCCCACTCAAAACCCGCGGCAAGACCCATTGCAAATATCGTTTCCCTGCCTGGCGGCACAGCTGGAGACTGCGTGCCAGGGCTGATGCAAAGTCGTGGGCGGGTACGGCAAAACGACAGCGGCACGCTGCGCGGGTGGGTGCTTTTAAAGTGAGAGAACTCCTGTTAAACATGGTGATTGTCTAGATCATCGTTTACCAGGAGTTCCTGCATGCCATCTTCCACTATTGAGAGTCTTTCCTGCCAGTTGGAGGGTGTCCCGGAACCGGCAAAGCGGCTGTTGACTCCTGGGACGATGCGCGAAGTCCTTGACTCCATCCCGGATCCACGG
>JBKJSR010000388.1:0-5567 GCA_046594355.1 Bryobacter sp. | reverse complement strand
ATCATCGCACTGCCGCCACCGTGGCGGCAGTGGTGCTCTTTAGTCCCGTCGGCGCTGGTTACGCCATTGCCAGCCGAAATTCCGTAGCGATGGCTCCGGTGATTTTCAACAAAGTCGTGACCGCCGGCATGCTGCGGGAGATGGCGTGCCGCTACAGACGCAGTGTGTTTACAAATCCGACAGGAAGTTGACGAGACCCTCCTGCCAGATCATGTAGAGCACGATGGCGAGAAGGATCGCGCCCACGATCCAGTTTGATTTGTTCAAAGCCCTTTTGCGTTTGCTGGATGCGGACTTGGCCTCGGGGCTTTTCGGGTTCCACAATTGATGGATGTTGGCCTGACGGAATGCTTCGGCATAGGATTGCGAGCGGAACTGCAAGGCGCGCCAAGCGGGTTCGAAGGCGAGTGAGAGAAAGGGTGTGAAGTCGAATGCGAGATCGATGTTTGTGGGTTTAATGAGGCTCATGTGTTTGCTCTTTTGCCAGACGGGCCGAATCAGAAAGTAGCCGACCGACAAGGGAAGGCAGGCGAGCACGAGAGGCGTGAGCCTAAAACTTTTGAGGGCTTCGGATAGGAAGAGAAAGGAGATCGCAATTACGACAAGACCCGCGAAGCCCTCCGCTTCCGAGAAGATTCTTTTCAGCGGAGTCCAGGGGCTGGGCTCGATTTGGTGGGAGCGCTGTTGCTGGAGGCAGCCGTGGCAAAAAGGTACATCGAGAGTGTTGATAGAAGGGACGGTTTCGTTTTTAGACTCGCTGCCCCTGTAGACATAGACAAGGAAAACACGTTCGATGTGGAGATTGGAAGCTGCGGGCTTTGCGCAGTTGGGACAGACTGGGGGAAAGAGGAGAGTCTCGTCGAGAGACTGTAGCAGGACCAGGTTTGCCTCGGGTGGAGCTTTGAAGATGGCGGCACGCAATTGTTCGAGGGTGGTGCCGCCCTTTGCCAAAGCGCGGATGTCGAAGTGGCCTTCTGCTTGATTCATTGGCATTCAGTAAGGCCACTGTGCAGCCGCCTTCAAAATCAGAAGCTAAACCTAGCGTTCAACTGAATTACACGCGCTCCGGCGGTGCTGAGTAACTGTCCAAAGAAGACATCGTTCAAACTGGTTCGCAGTCCCGTCAAATTGGTGTGATTGAGGGCATTGAACATATCGGCGCGGATTTGAATCTTGGAAGTCTCGGTTATAGCGAAGCTCTTGCCGAGAGAGAAGTCGAGATTGACCAGGCCAGGAGCGCGTATCGCGCCGTTGCCTACATTGCCCGGACGAACCGGGGCGCGGGATACGGCACCAAGCGGGATTAACGTGAAAGCCTGGCGATTCAAGAATTGCAGTGTCTTCCGGTAATCATCGGAGTAGACCTGCCCGCCGTTGTAGTCGGGCCGGTTGACCTGCAAAGCGCCGACCTGTGAGAGGGTAACCGGTTCTCCGGTGCGAGCCTGAAGAATGCCGGAAATCTGCCAACCTCCAAAGAGGGATTTAGCGAGGCGCCCCCGCCTGAGCAGTTCCGGTACTTCATAGACCCACTCGGCGTTGAAGTAATTTTTGATGTCGCCGGTATTCGGGCCACGGTCGGAGCGGGGGAATTGGAACTCCTGCGTCCGGGCGTCGCCGTCACCCTGATAATACGCGCCGATGTCGCCGCCAGCCGTCGACAGACCTTTGCCCCAAGTGTAATTCAGGCTGCCGGTGAGACCGTGCGAAAAACGCTTACGGAGGGAAGTCTGCCAGGAAGTATAAACGGATTGCTGGGTGTTATCGACATAGTAATTGACGTTGAGAAGCGGATTAGGCCGCACGCCGGTGATGCGATCCGGCTGGTTGGCCCAGCGGTGCATCAGAAATTTCACGCCGCGCGTGCCGACGAAGGCCGATTCCAAGGCCAGCGTGTTCGTAATAGCGCGCTGGAAACCCAAGTTGAAGTGCATGCTGTACGGATTTTGCAGTTGTGGATTGTAGATGGAAAAAACATTGGTGAGCCCGCGCGCGGCGGAGTCCTTCTCGAGGGCGACGGCAATGTCATCCGTATAGCTGCCCCATTTGAGTCCCAGACGCTGGGAGTCGGCGCGGCTGAAGCGAATACGGAACGGCGTGGTCGGGCCGGGCTGGACGGCGGCCTGGAGAAGGCCGGTAACCTGGCTGCTGAAAAGTATGCCGAAGCCGCCACGAATGGCCATTTTGCCGTCTCCTTTTGGGTCGTAGCTGAAGCCGATGCGCGGCCCGAGGTTCACCCAGCGGTCCGCTTCGACGGGGTTGTTTCGATCCCGGAGTTTCCCGACGGCGAAGGTCACCGGATTGAGCAGGCCATCGGGATTGTAAAGGCCGGTATCCTTGGCAGTCTCTTTGGCCTTGGGCACGAAGTTGCCGAATGAATCGTAGCGCAGGCCGATGTTTAGCGTGAGGTTCCGGCGAATACGCCAGTCGTCCTGGACAAAGAAGCCAAGACTTTTTTGCACGCCGCGAAATTCACCGTTGCCAAATACCGGAGCGACTTCAGTGGGGATGTTTGCGATCAAGTCGGCGCGGCTGGTGTAGTTGATGAGCGGTGCCTCCGGATTCGTTTTCTGGCAACAGTCGCTGCGGTAGCTGAATCCGAATTTCAAAGCGTGTTTGCCGCGCTGCAGCGCGATTTTCTCGTCGAAGTTGATGGTGCGGCCTTCGAGATTATAGTATTCGTGATCCGGAGAACCCCAGCCGAGATTGGTGCCGATACGGGCGACCCGGCGGCCGAAGGGAAGGACCTCCGTCTTATTGTTGGGATCTTTTTGTTCAAAGAAGAAGCGGTCGAAACGTCCGGTATCGGCGAGGTTGTATCCGAAGCGGCTCTCCGATGTCCAGGCGGTGCCGCCGGTGGTGTAGGCAACCGTACCGCGCTCGTTCCAGACGCGGAAATCGCGATCGTTAGAGCCATTGGTGTAGCTGCGCGGCACGAGTTGATAAGGCCGGCCCCGGCTATAGGAAAAAGCGAAAGAGCTGGTTTGGCCGACACGCAGGTCGGTGCGCATGTCGACGTGGTTGTCGTCGCGGATGGAACTGCGCGGGGCGCGATACAAGCCTACGTCGGCGGTGGCGGAGAAGGGCTCGGTGGGGAGCGGGACGAAGTCGAGCAGCAACTTATAGGACGGGACACCGGCGAGCATGTCGTTGCGGAGGCGCGGGGTGGGTACATTCTCCTGCACGACCTGGAAGGCGCGGTCGCGGTACCCTTCATAGACGCCGAAGACAAACAGCTTGTTCTTGATGAGCGCGCCGCCGACTGAGCCGCCGAACTGGTTGAAAGTGGAGCCGGGCTTGCTGGCCAAACGCTGATTGCGGGCATTCAGTTCTTCGGCCTGAAAATTTTCGAAGAGGCTGCCATGCCACAGGTTGGTGCCGGAGCGGCTGAGGAGGTTGACCTGTCCGCCGACGATGTTGCCATATTCCGCAGAGGGTACGCCCTTGACGGTGTCCACTTCCTGGATGGCCTCAATGCTCATGATGTCGATGAGATTTGGACGCCCGAATCCAGAGGATGCCCGGCCTTCGGGATTGCCGCCGGCATCGGTGCCATCGACGGAAAATGCGACGCCATTCTTGCCAACGCCGTTCATGCGAACACTGTCGCCGGTGGAGACGACGCCGGTTCCAAGGCTCAGCAAATTAGCGAAATTGCGGCGGGCGAGCGGGAGTTCGCGGATCTTGATCGCCTCGAATGAGTTGAGTTGTTCTGAAGAAACAGTATTGATCAGGGGTACGCTGGCATCCACGCGGACGGTTTCCGTCGCAGCACCGACTTCGAGGATAAATGAATTGCGGATTTGCTGTCCGGCCGTCAGTTCGTAACCGCCCGATTCCGCGCGTTTGAATCCCTTGGCTTCCGCACGAATCGTATATGTTCCAACGCGCAGGAAGGAGAAGACAGCTTCGCCTTGGCCGTCGGCAATTTTCTCGTTGGTCGTGCCTGTGCCGTCATGGATCAAAGTGACCTTGGCTGCGGGTATGACAGCGCCGGAAGTATCGGAGACCGTGGCGTAAAAAGTAGCGGTGGTCACCTGCGCCCATAGCGGACTCGCGCAGCAGTACAGGGCTAACAACGAATAGCGGTTGATGAATTTCATGAGACTCCTCGTAAAGATTTCCCTAATCATATGCAACGAACCGCGTTGTGGCAAGCTGCGGAGAACAGTTTTTCGGAGAACAGTTCAGAACCGTTCTCCGCGCTAGTGCATCGACCGCCAAGAGCGGCTCCGCTAACGGTCGGTGCTCGGTATCGTGGAGGCAGCGTACTCAGCTGCCGACATTTGAACGCATTTAGGCGGTCGTGGTATTAGATGCTGGGATTGCTACGTGGCTCATTCGCTACGAGCTGCGGACGCGCGATGAGCACGCGGCCTGTAAAGTGATCGACGAGTTGCGGATGTTGCTGCGTGGCTCATTGAATTTGAATTGCATCCTGCAGTTGAGGATAGGCGGCGATCACACGGTCGATCTCGGCGAGTTGGCCTGGGCCTAGATCTTCGTGCGGGTCGAGGCACCAGATGCCTTCGAGGTGCCCCGTGCGGCGCAGTACTTCGTGGATACCGGCAATGCAACCATGGAAGCCGTTGGCCACGTCGAAGATGGCGGCATTGGCATCCGTCAACTGGGCGTTGAGCGTGAGCAGGCTTTGTGGGATTGCTTCGCCTGTTGCGTGAATTTGCCGAATGGTTTTCAAGATCCCGACGGCGCGCGATGTCCAGACCGCCCACTGGCCAAGGAGGCCGCCAACCATGCGGAGGCGCACTCCATCGAACTCGTAAGTGGTGAGTAAATCATTGATGATGTTGTCGTCGTTGCCCGTGTAGACGGCGAGTTCGCGGGCTCGTCCGCTGGCGGCTACGGCGCGCATCACATCGAGAGTCTGATAGCGATGAAAGGGTGCAACTTTGATCGCGACGATGTTGTCGATCTCCGCAAAACGGCGCCAGAAACTGTGTGTGAGGATGCGGCCGCCAACGGCGGGTTGCAGATAAAAACCGATGATGGGGAGGATGCGGGAAAGCTCGCGTGCGTGGTCGATCATTTCGTCTTCCGATGCGTCGCGGAAGGCTGCGAGGCTCAGGAGCCCGGCGTCGTAGCCGAGCCTCGCGGCGAGTTCGGCTTCGCCGGTTGCTTGAGGGGTCTTGCCGCAAACGCCGGCGATGGTGATGCGTTCCGGGTGCCGCCACACATCGATGGCGAGACGCAGTACGGGTTCGAGGAGCCCGTTTTCGCGAATGGTAAATTGCGTTGTATGCACTGCGACGGCGATGCCTCCCGCGCCCGAGTTTGCGTAGTAGCGGGTGAGGGATTGTTGCCGGTCGGGATCGAGTTGCCTCGCTGCATTGAGGGCGAGAGGGTGAGCGGGGATTACCATTCCCGCGAGCAGCTTTTCGCGCAGGGTGTGAAGGGTCATCAGAATTTTCCGTCCCTTGCTTCAAAGTGCGTGGGCTTGCCGAGGGATCTGCCGCCGGTTTCGATCCAGTGCGCGGTCCAGTCGAGCATTTGCCGCCAACCGACTAGCGGCTCGCCGAAGAGGGCGCGGCATTTTGTGGAATCGTTCAGCA
>JBKJSR010000301.1:0-4293 GCA_046594355.1 Bryobacter sp. | reverse complement strand
TATGACAAAAGCCAGAATTCCAATCAGCCCCAATCCAGCCAGCGCCACCACCATCCCTTTCCACGCCAGCTTTCTCGCGGGAGCGGATTCCGGAACTACCGCTCCTGTCGGCGCGGCTTCCACCTCTTGAATTTCCGGAACATACGAACCCTTCGGAAGTTGGATCCGAACCACATCCAAAGCTCCCGCTCCGTTGTAATAGTCCTCAAGCTTCTTCCGCAGCCGCCGGGCTTCCACGCGCACGATCGGGTCGAGTCGCGGATCGTAGTCCGCGTTCCGGTCGAAGACCATTTTACCGATCAGGTATTCCTTCACCTGTTCCTGCTCTCCGTGCAGCAGCGCTTCGACGCTAAACCGCAGAAACCGGCATAGCCGCTCGGAATTCTCAAATTCCTTACTCGAGAGAATCCTTCCCAATTGCTCGCGGACCCGGTCCTCGCCAATTTCGCTCATGCTCTGACTGTCCCACAAGCCATCCCCGCCTTTCAACGCTTTGGACATTGCTGCTACGGTAAGCTTACGGTGATGTAACTGCGAAATTACTCCCTCTGCGACAGGATTTCGGACCAAGCTCGAAGAAACCGGGTTCCGGCTCATTCCGGATTCCCGGCACTTCAACCCTAAGGAGTTCTATTTTATGCAGATCTTCACTCTACTCGTTCTAGCGGCGGCAACGGCATTGGCCGGCCCCCCGCTGGTTTGCGAACCTGTCAATATCGGCGACTCAAAGTCTTTACCCTGGAAGGCCGTCAACGGCTGGAATGGCACTGACTCATCCTACGACCTGGCCTCCCTGGCCTCCGACTCGCTCGCCATTCTCACTCCGTCTGCCGCTCTGCCGCTCCGCATGGAGACCCTACGGCGCGCCGCGATCTATGCGGCCAAAAACCAGGCGGTCGCCGGGCAGTTGACCTCCTACTTGCTAGCCCGCGTGGCGGATGGAGAAGCATCGGGCAAACAGGCTGCCAATCTTTGGTTCGACGCCGGCTACTTCGTCGAGACGCTCCGGCAAGCTGGCTTCATTTACCGCTACGACATGCTGACGTCGGCTGAAAAGGCCAAGTGGCAGCTTCGTGGCGACAGCAATCCGCTCGACGGCAAGCCGTGGATTGAAAAAGCCATCAGGCTGGGCGGCAAAGGCATGGACATCGCTCTTGTGAAGGTAGAAGAATACCGCCAGGCAGATCTGAAACGAACCCAAAAGCTGCTAACGGCCAACTAGAATCTGCTCCGTCAATAGCGGCTGCCTCACCGCAGCCGCTCGAATCCGCCATCCCCTGATATCTCCCAAACCACAACCAAAGTCCAACCCAGGCCAAAATTCGCCGGGAGCTGCGGGCTTCCTCTTCATCCCTGCAGAGGGGGTGGAGCGTCGCGCGCTAGGCGACCCAGTTGGCCATCTCAAAGCTGGCTAGCGCCGCTACGGTCTCGGTAATGTTTCAGCCTCAGTGCCTGCACAGCCCCAGCTCCTGGCATTGAGCACCTCGTACTTCGTAGCGAGAACCTTGGCTGCGGGCCTCGCCGCTGCAAGGCATACACCAGTTACTGGTCAACAGCCTGTTGTTGCTCTTCGAAAAGTATCAGCCGCTACGCAAGCTCATACTCGGAAAGACATTCCTCGAAGGAACCAGCAGCGCTTCACGGTCGAGCACATCGGCCAGACTTCGAGAACGACCGGGATTCGTGGCCGGGAATTTATTTCCACCGGCAAGACTCGCGCCAGTTGGGCTATTATACCATTTCTATCGACTTACACCTGCAAAGTGTTTGATCGCAATCTTGTACAGGAAGGCCTTGGCGTCTTTGCCATCGTTTGTGAACTTGATGGAGAGCCGACACTCAAGCTGGATGGCTACGCGGTGGACCTGATCGATGGAGATCACGGAAAACAACGGATGAATTTGCTCTCTCCAAAGCTCGCGAAATCTATAATGCACTTGCCTGGCGCGTGCATCCCGTCGAAGGCAGGCACTAGCCTTGCGATCAAGCCTCGGCCGCTTCGCCCGGATTCGGGCGGAATTTCACTTTGATTTCCACTTTTGCAGCCTATGTCTTCGCCGCGCTTACCGCTGCCGCCATCCTCTTCCAACTCGCTCTAGCCGCAGGCATGCCTTGGGGGATTTTTGCCTGGGGTGGCAAGTTCCCGGGACGGCTCCCCAGTTACATGCGGATTGCGTCTGTTGCGTCTTCGTTTCTCCTCCTCACCCTTGGAGGAGTTGTCTTAGCCAGGGCTGGAATCGCACTCCCAAATTGGCAACTCTCTTCCCAAACCCTGGTTTGGGCTGTGGTCGCTTACTGCGCACTCGGCGTCATTGCCAACGCAATCACCCCAAGTCCACGGGAGCGAATCATTTGGTTACCAGTCACACTACTATTGCTGGCTTCCAGCATCGTCGTCGCCACGGGGCGCTGACGCCGATTGATTTCTAAAACCCTCTTTAGCAACCCGTCGTGCGAAACACCGCAACGCGCTCAACCAGACGCTCTCGCTGCCCTTTCGAAGACAGCAGCAGAGTCATCTGCTGCACATTGTAGTGATCGCTCAGGTTCATGAACAGATCGATCTTGCCGTCCCCATTCAGATCGCCCGCCCAGATCAGTTCACAATGCTGGTCGTCAAATCCCTCAGGCCATTCGTAAAGCGTCTGGCTGATGCCCTCGCCTTCAAGAACCAATCGCGAAGTCCTGCCCCTATCCCCGTCGCCACGCTTTACATCGATAAGCCGGAGCTTCAATACCCCTTTGCAGTCCAGACACGAAAGCTGGATCGGGTCCTGATCCGCAATCATCGGCCCCAGTGGGTTAAAGCGCGCCTTCTTCACTTTTTTGCCCGCCAGTTGATCCGCGCCGAGAACCAGAAACAATGGCTCCCCACCCAACACCTTTACTTGCGTACCGGTCTTCCCGCCCTCTTCATCGAGCAGCGGATCTTTCACCGCCTGCACCTCGACGGGAAAAAACTTCCAACTGGATTCCGCGCCGTTCTGCACCAGTCCCAGCCATCGCTCTCCAGACCTCGCGCTCACTTCACCCTTATGGAAGCTGCCAACATTCATCAGTGAAAAATTTGGGCGGGATTTCCCCTGCCCCAAACTTGCAACACCCAGAATTGCCATCGCCGCCAGAAGTTGTCGATTCATAGTTCCATCCTGATGTAACTAAGAAACAACAATGCCCGGCAGCGTTTCGCTACCGGGCATCTTTGTTTCAGATCGGATGCGTCTATTTCTTCGCGGTCTTTTTCCCGGCACCCTTTTTCGGAGCTGCCTTCTTGACCGGAGCGGCCTTCGGTGCCGGACCCGTTACCGGCCAGCCCTTCAGCTTCTCATTCTCGACTTCCAGCGTCAGCGTGAAGGGCTCCTTCGTGAATTCCTTTGCCACGCCCGTGAATTGGATCTCCGTGCCAACGTCTGCTTTGCCACGCAGTGCCTTTTCAAGCACCAGAGTAACTTCCGGCTGGTCGGCGGTCTCAACCGCCAAAACAAGTTCCTTCGGATTTGTTTCCGGCTTCATGCTCACGATTTTGCCCTTGAAGGTCGGCAATTCCGCGTCTTTCAGGTTGCCCCAATAAGTGTCCCCGTCTGCTGCCTTCAAAGCCTTCTTGATCTCCATGTACTGGTAAAGCATTGGGTTTTCGCTTTTGAATTTTTCAAGATTCTCGCCCATCTTCTCTTCCTTGGACTTGATCTTGAATTCCGGAGGCGGCATCACGCTCGCCTTGGCCTTGTCGATGATCTCGCTCATTTCTTTCTTGTCGTCGCCGGCAAAAGAGGTGTATACGCGCTCAAAGTACTTCGATACCTGTCCCTTGCGCACCGCATCGAGTGCACCGGGACCCTCGAGATTGCCCGCCCGCGCAAAATGCCACATGGCTTCGGCCTGCCGCTTCGCATCCTTCTGCAGCGCAATGACCGTGCCTAGGAAATAACTCATCTCCGCATTGTTCGGACTCAAAGCAAGCGCCTTCACAAAATACTTCTCAGCCTCGGTGTACTTCTTTTTCTGCCACTCTACCCAGCCAAGCGTCTTGAGCGCCTGCACTTCAAGATCGTTGCGCTGCTGCTTCCATTGCTCTTCCGTTGTCGCCGCCGGCTTCTTTCCCGGCTCGTAGGTCGCATCGAGCGCTGCAATCAGTCCATTCGCCGACTTGATCCCCGTCTCAAGAATGTCGGCTTCTTTCTTGTCCATGCTCACGGTCAAAAGTGTCAACCAATAAAGCGCCTGAAAGCTCTTGGGGTCCAGGGCAAGCAGGTCGAGGCTGGACTTGTAAAGTCCGGCGGCATCGTTCTTCTT
>JBKJSR010000247.1:0-6054 GCA_046594355.1 Bryobacter sp. | reverse complement strand
ACTCGTGCGTTCCAGCGCAGTAGAGAAGCGGCGTGCGATGCCAGAGAGCGAAGCCCATAAGTTGATAGTATATTGAGCAACCATGACCAGAAGAGACATATTGAATGGCAGCGTTGCTGCGGTTGCCGCTGGAGTCGCGAGTGCCCAGGGCACAGTGAAGCCGAGAGCGGGGCGATTGAAACAAGGGGTTTGCAGCGGTGTATTGGGGCGAGGCGTCGATCTTGAGCAACGCTGCAAGGTTGCCGCCGAGCTTGGCGTGACTGGACACGACCTGGTAGCACTGAAGGATATGCCGATTCTCAAGAAGTATGGCTTGGTGCCAACAATGGTGCCCGGTATCGGAACGCTGATGCACAACTCGACGGACTTGTCGCGGCATGATGAGCTCGACCGTCAGGCGATTGAAGTGATCAAGGTTGCTGCGGAAGCCAAGGCACCGAATGTCATTCTGCTGAGTGGGAACAAGTGGGGTCAGAGCCTCGAGCGGTGTCTCGACAACAACGAGAAATTCGTTCGCCGCATCATCAAGCGTGCCGAAGATGCCGGAGTGACCCTGTGCTTTGAATTGCTCAACAGCAAGGTGAACCACCCGGACTATGCCTGCGACCACACGAGTTATGGCGTTGAGCTATGCAAGCGCATTGGTTCGCCGCGCTTCAAATTGCTGTTCGACATCTACCATATGCAGATTATGGAAGGCGATATCATCCGCACGATCGAGCAGAACTTCCAGTACCTTGGGCACTTTCACACGGCGGGGATTCCAGGGCGTTTTGAGTTTGACCTGCAGACGAACGAACTCAATTATTTTCCGATTGCGAAGAAGATTGCCGACCTTGGTTATCAGGGCTGGATCAGTCACGAATACAGCCCGCGACCGGGCAATCCGGATCCGGTGAAGACGCTGGATGCGATGTTGAAGATCTGCGAAGTCTAGCTGTAGCTGGCCCAGAGATTGATGCGCTGGGCAACGTCGTGAGATTGGTTCAGGAATTCAACCGCGACCGTTTCAGGATTTTCCGCGTCCAGCGCATAGACCGAATTGATGACGGCGACGCTAACGAATTTGCTCGAGAGATAGGGGATGGAGGGTGATTTTTCGCCCGTCATTTCGTTCTCGAATTCTCCAGTGAATGCGATCGCCTGGAGTACCGCGTTAGCCGGAGAGGATGGCGGAATACGATTTACTTCGTTGCGCGCCAAAAGGCGATTCTCGTTGTTCGGTTGAGCGATCCAGGCTTCGGACAGGGCGAGAGCCTTGATTTCTTCCGGCTTCGCTTTTGCGGCCAAGGCTTTGCGTGCGCAAAACCAGGCCCACCAAATGCTCTCTCTAGGTGTGATGGCATGGCTCATGTACGCGATGGCATCCATCCAGAGATGATTTTCGATCAGCAGGCCCGAGTAGTGTCTGGCATCCTGCGATTGAGCGAGAAAATCCGTGGCCGGTGGCTTGAGCTGGGCCTGCCTGATGAGTTCTTCTGTGTTGCGGGCTGGCATGAATTTTCCTAGTTCTGCAGGATCATCGGAGCCTTCATCGTGATGTTGCCCGGAGTCATGGTGATGGTGCTGCCACCGATTTTGAGCTCAATGTTGGCAGGGGTCATGGTGATGCTTGAGGCTCCACATTCCATCTTGATTTCCTGAGCGGCTTTCTCGCTGATTTTGCCGGCAATGCATTCGAGAGAGTTATTGCCTTTATCGACCGTTATTTTGCGATTCCCCGTTTCCACCTGCGTGGTCTGATTCCCCTTCTTGATGAGAATAATCTGATCGTCCTTCTCAACGGTTATGGTGTGCTTGTTCTCGATGTATTCGTCGTAATCTTTCTCGGCGTGCAGATAGACCTGTTCGCTTCCTTTTTTGTCTTCAAAGCGGAGCTCATTGAAGTTGGATGAGCCGCCCTTGGTAGACGATCGGGATTTGATGCCCGATTGGGTCTGGTTGTCCGGCAAGCTATAGGGCGGCATCTGCTGGTCGTTATAGACACGACCGGTGATGAGGGGGCGATCGGGGTCGCCTTCAAGAAAGCTCACGATGACTTCCTGTCCGATGCGGGGGATGGAAATCTGGCCCCACTGTGCTCCGGCCCAGGCGCTCGAGACGCGGATCCAGTGGGAAGAAGCGTCATCGCGTTTGCAGATGCGGTCCCAATGGAATTGAACTTTGACGCGTCCGAATTTGTCGCAATAAATCTCGTTGCCCGATGGGCCGCAAACGATCGCGGTCTGGATGCCGTGGATCATCGGCTTGGGGTGGCGGCGGGTTGGACGGTAGGGAACGCGGAAAGGGATTGCGGAGAAGTTGAAGCTCGCTGTGGTACCGCTATCGCCGGCTTCTTCACCCTGCACGTTTTGCCGGCAGGAAAAACTCAGGCTGAGGACGATATAGGAAGTGTTGGCTTTAGCGTCGAAGTGATTCTCCACTTCAAAACGGTAGCCGGGAATGAGCAGCGTTGTCATGGTGTGCGCCTGGATGGTACGCAGGCGGGCTTCCTGTTCTTCGAGGCGCATCTTGGCGTAGCGTTCGCCGTCGGCCTTGGTCTTGAAGTGACCAGGGTAATCGTAGACCTCGTTAAGCTGTTTGCCTTTGGTGCTGGATAGCAGGCTGACGCTGCTCATCTCAAAGTTAAAATCCTGATAAGTCATCTTTCCGGTGTGAACGGAAACGTCCTGTTCGAGATGGTCGACAACACCGCCCGTGCTGCCGGCCAGCGTGCCTTTGCCATAAGGTAAGCGGTGGTTGTGCGGGCAGTTTTCGGTTGTGGAATTTGAGTCGGCAAGGATCAGTTGGTGTTTTTGTTCCGTATGCTCGAACCAGTAGAAGATACCTTCTTCCTCCAGCAAACGCGAGATGAAGTTGAAGCTGGTTTCACGGTATTGGACAGTGAATTCCCGCTTGGGCAGCGTGGCCCGGACTTTAAAAGTGAAGTCGGTGAAGCCATGCTCGGTAAAGACTTTTTTTATGATCTCGACAGCAGTCATGTTCTGGAAATGGCGGCAATCGTTTTCGAGATTGAGGAACCAGAGCCAGGGAACGAAGGTGGCTTCCCAGTAGTGAACCGGCTCTTCCTGATTTTCCTCGCCAAGGAGTTTGGTCTTGCTTATAATGCCGTGCAGGATTCGCGGTGGCATGGATTGACGGCGCAAGGTGACGACGATCGGCTTGCGCAGCAAGTCTTCATCATGAATTGCTCTATCATTCGTAGCCATGACGATGCGAAAGCTGTAGGTGTTTGAGACGTACTCGCTTCCTTCAATATTCATGAAGACGAATTTGTCTCTACCCAGATGGGGGACGAGAACTTCGTATGGGCGTTCTTGTTGCTTCAGTGGCATAGCGGCGATTCTTAGTCTACAGATATAGCGTCAACTAATGGAAAAATGGGTCTAAGGAAGTGGCAAGCGGACAGCTGCCGCTGAAATTGATTTTGCGGGTAGGCTGTAGAGAATGACTTCCTCCATGGTCCATATTCCATTCCTGTTGCTGCTTTCGAGCCTGCTGGACCCGTCTGCCGCGCCTGTCGCGGGAGCAGCAGTTACGGCTACACATGCAGAGACGAATGCGGCGAAGGCGGTGCGGACGGACGAGTCTGGAATTTACGTCATTCCAATTCTGCCGCCGGGGAAGTGAAGCTCGAAACCAATCAGTCGGATGGTCTGGGTTTTTCGATGGTGCTAGCCAGTTTTGCAGACCGAAGGGGGAATCGTGGGCACGACGATCAGTACGCCGGATGTGATCGCCAAGGGTCAGGTTGATGCTGCGCCTGCCGGGCGCGGGGTAGTCAATTCCAATTGTTCGGTAGGTGGCGGCCGTACCTCGACCAATTAGGTGCTGCCTTCAGTCCTTCTCCGATGCGGTGCTGGCGTTTCGGGTGGAGATCAACAGTTTTTCGGCGGAGTTTGGAAGTACCGCCGGCGGGGCGGAACAAGGATCACTGCACGGTTTCTCCCAGGACAGTACATAGACAAAACAAGACGAATATCCGCGAAGGCTGGCTGCGCGGTAGCGATGTGAATTTGCAGATGTCAGTATTTGTTACGGAACGCATCCGGTTGTCGCTGCAATTGCGCGCCTTCAATGTGTTGAATCATGTTTCGTTTGGCGGGGTAACCGGCAATGCGAGGCGGGTAGAAGTCGGCGCGAAGATTTACTTCTAGATTGCAACTCAAATAAAGAGTTAAGATCGACTTATGTTTCAAAGTTATCCAGCCAGAATATTGGCAACATTTCTTGTGTTTTGCGGAGCCACGCTGTTCGCCCAGACGGCTTTGCCGGGCGGGTTGGAGCGGGTGGCCACCGTTGAAGGAATCACCGAGTACCGTATCGCAAAGAATGGGTTGCGGGTGTTGTTGATCCCGGATCCATCGAAGAGCAAGTTTACGGTAAACATGACTTATCTGGTGGGTTCGCGTCATGAAAACTACGGCGAAACTGGCATGGCGCACCTGCTCGAGCACCTGGTATTCAAGGGGACGCCCAAGCATGCCAATATCCCGAAGGAACTGAGCGATCACGGGTGCTTTCCGAACGGCACGACCGCCTGGGACCGCACGAATTACTTTGAGACCTGCACGGTATCGGATGAGAATTTGCGGTGGGCGCTCGATCTCGAAGCGGACCGTATGTTGAATTCCTACATCGCGAAGAAAGATCTGGACAGCGAGATGACGGTGGTGCGCAACGAGTTTGAGAGCGGAGAAAACAACCCCTTCCGGATCACGATGCAACGGACGATGTCGTCGATGTTCGAGTGGCACAATTACGGCAAGACCGTCATCGGTTCGCGCAGCGATATAGAAGGCGTAAATATCGATCGCTTACAGGCTTTTTACCGACGCTACTATCAGCCCGACAATGCGGTACTTACGATTGCGGGCAAGTTTGAAGAAGGCAAGACTCTGGCATTGGTAGCTGAACTCTTTGGTTCGCTGCCCAGGCCGGAGCGGGTGATTCAGCCTACTTACACACAAGAGGCCACGCAGGATGGCGAACGCCTGGTAACGGTGCGCCGTGTGGGCGGCATTCAAATGCTGATGGCCGGTTATCACATCCCCGCGGGCACGCATCCCGACATTGGCCCGCTCAACGTACTTGATACGGTATTGAGCGACGCGGCGAACGGCCGTCTGTACAAGCGGCTGGTCGAGACGAAGAAAGCGACACAGACCTTCACCCAGACCTTTGAATTGACAGAGGCCGGAGCAATGCTGCATGGCCTGGTATTGGGCAAGAGCGACAACATCGAAGAAGCGCGAAAACTGATGCTGGATGTGATCGAAGGCTTTGCCAAAGAGCCCGTGACAAAGGCCGAAGTTGAGATGGCCAAGCAGTCGCTGCGCAAGAGTTTTGAAATTGCTTTCACCAACACGGAGCGCGTTGGATTGATGCTGAGTGAATACATCGCGCTGGGAGATTGGCGCATGTTTTTTGTCACCCGGGACGCCACCTTGAATGCGACACCCGAAGAAGTGCAGCGCGTGGCGGTGCTTTACCTGAAGCCGGCCAACCGTACGCTGGGGATGTTTATTCCCGACGACAAGCCCGACAGAACCGAAGTGCCAAAGGCGCCAAGCGTGTCTTCGCTGGTCAAGGATTACAAGGGCGGGACGGCCATTGCGAGTGGAGAAGCTTTCGATTCCTCGGCGGCGAATATCGACAGTCGCACGAACCGGTCGAAGCTCAAATCGGGCATGCAGACGATGTTGCTATCGAAGAAGACTCGCGGCGAGAAGGTGAATGCGCAGATCAACCTCCGCATCGGCGACGAAAAGTCGCTGTTTGGTAAGACCGAGGTGGGCAGCCTGACTGCAGCGCTCATCGATCGCGGAACGGCGAAGCACAGCAAGAAGGAATTGAAGGATGAGTTTGACCGTTTGAAGGCGAATGTGCGCGTGTTCGGCGGGGCCTCGCAGGTAAGTGCCAGTATTGAGACGTCGCGGGCAAATCTGCCGGAAGTGTTGAAGCTCGTTGCTGAGATGTTGAAGGAGCCGGTGTTCCCGGAGAGCGAATTCCAGGAAGTGGTCAAGCAATTTGTCACTGGTATCGAGAACGGTC
>JBKJSR010000269.1:0-2522 GCA_046594355.1 Bryobacter sp. | reverse complement strand
TGATGGTGAACCATACGCCGAGTGCGGCGGGCATTAAGTGCTTGATCAGGTTTTTCATATACTCATCTATTGTCTAGTTTATGGGATGAAGTCACGGTCCGGTGGGTTTCACAATGCGGAAGAAAAATCCGGAAGAGGCGAGTCGTCAGCAAGCTTGCCTGATTCTCTCCTATAATTAAGGCAGGAAATTACTTTTTATGAATATTAAATCAATGCTGGGAGCGGCATTTGCGGCCGCGTTGACGCTGGCGGCTCAGGATGTGGCGACTGGCGTGAAGAAGGCGGCAAAAAGCACTGAGAAGGGTGCAAAGGCTGTTGGTCGTGGCACTGCCGAAGTAGCGAAGGATGTTGCCGAAGGCACAGAAAAGGGTGCGAAGGCTGTGGTGAAGGGTACGAAGAAGGGCGTGAAGTCCGTTGGTAAGGCAGTCGAAAAGGCTGTTGACAAGAAGCCGTGAATTTGAAATAGTCCATACAATTTTTAAGTTCGACAAAAGGCGTCCCGCAGAGGACGCCTTATTTTTTGGTGTGCCGAGCATGTTCGACAGCTCGAAGGTGAGAGTCCTTTTGACAACCTGATGGAGGTGAAGTCATAGCGAAGCGCAAGGGCGTCGTCGCGAGGCGGGGTCTGAAAGAAGCGTGGAGCAAACGCACGAGCCGATGTACAAGAAACGGATCTGAGGCATACGCTGCCGGACGAGCGGGCCAATGATCGCGAAGTCCAGATCCATCAAGGGCACTGGTTGTAAATTCGGCGGCTGCGTGCGGAAGGCGGTCGAGATTACCTCGGGAGATCTGCCGTTTGTCTTGGAAAGGAGACTGAGGATTGAGCAATCGGTCCTGACCGGGCGGCAGAAGTCAGCAGAGGGCGTAGTAGTCACGGAAGTGATGAAGGCCCGAACGGTCCCCGCAAGGGGTTGATGGGAGAGGGGAGTAAGCAGCGCAACTCATGAACGACAAGCGGCAGAATAACCAACTAGTGTTGGCCTTCTGGGACGAGAGTAGGAGTGAAGCTCCGAGGGTATCCGGGGAAGGGACCGAATCGTTCGCGGCGAAGCACGGGACAGAAAGCCCGGCCATTGGCGAACAGTGCATCGAGGAAGTCTGCGAGCGGGAAAACTGCGAGCAGGCATTGGAGCGAGTCAAGGCCAATAAAGGGAGTGCCGGCGTGGACGGGATGACTGTTCAGCAGTTGCCGGAATATCTGAAACAGCACTGGCCGGCAATCCGGGAACAGTTGTTGCGTGGGACCTATCAGCCGCAACCGGTGAAGCGGGTAGAAATCCCGAAGCCGGACGGAGGGGTGCGAAAGCTTGGTATCCCGACGGTGTTGGATCGAATGATTCAGCAGGCGGTGATGCAGGTTCTGCAACGCAAGTGGGACCCGGTATTTTCCGAACACAGCTACGGGTTTCGTCCTGGGCGGTCGGCGCATCAGGCGGTTGGAGGAGGCGCAGCAGTATATCGCCGCAGGCTACCGCTGGGTGGTGGATCTGGATCTGGAGAAATTCTTCGACCGGGTCAACCACGACAAACTGATGGCCAAGATCGCCGAACGGGTTGGCGACAAGCGGTTATTGAAGCTGATCCGGACGTTTCTCACGGCTGGGGTGATGGAGAATGGGCTGGTAAGTCCGGTGGATGAGGGGACGCCGCAAGGCGGACCATTGTCACCCTTGCTGTCGAACATCGTGCTGGACGAGTTCGATCGGGAGTTGGAGCGGCGCGGGCTCCGGTTTGCGCGGTATGCGGACGATAGTAATATCTACGTTCGCAGCCAGCGGACCGGGGAACGGGTGATGGAGAGCCTCAAGCGATTCCTCGCCACGAAGCTCAAGCTCAAGGTGAACGAGCAGAAGAGTGCGGTGGCTCGGCCCTGGGCGCGGAAGTTTCTGGGCTTCAGCTTTACGAGCGCAGGCATACCAAAGCGGCGCATAGCGCCGAAAGCGGTGGACCGGTTCAAGGAGCGGGTACGGGAACTGACGAGCCGGACGAGAGGAGTGAGCATCGAGCGGATGGCCGAGGACCTAACCCGGTATTTGCGAGGTTGGATCGGCTACTTCGGGAAGTGCGAAACGCCTTCGGTGTTGGCGGCCTTGGAAGGGTGGCTCCGGCGCAGACTACGGTCTGTGATCTGGAAGCAGTGGAAACGGGGGAAGACCAGGTTTGCCGAACTGCGCAAACGGGGCGTGAACCGCGACTTGGCCGCGAAAACGGCAGGCAGCGGACACGGACCCTGGCGGTTGGCCAACTCACCGGCCCTTTCCATGGCGCTGCCCAATGCTTACTTCGACTCGCTTCAGATTCCAAGATTAACTGTTCGGTAATTGCTCAACCCGCCGAACCGCCGTATGCGGACCCGCATGTCCGGTGGTGTGGGAGGGGTGGAGCCGCGAGGCTTCCCCCTATCCCGATTGCGAAGCCCTCCCGGGAGGCGCTGATATAATGGCGGGAAGTGCTTCCACAACTTGAATCGCGCATTCTCAGCGCGGTTTCCCAACACATTCTTATCCGTTATGGCGTAG
>JBKJSR010000018.1:0-14539 GCA_046594355.1 Bryobacter sp. | reverse complement strand
GAGAAGAAGAATTGAAGCATACGGGTCAGTGGTGTCGCTGGTGTGGACGCGGTGACGGAGGCTTGAGGCGGCAGCCGGGTGATTGTTTGCGAGAGGAAGAGTTGAATGATGCGGGGGCTGTGGTGGCGTTGGTGCATACGCGGTGGCGGAGGCTTGAGGCGCGTGGGTGCTCTGCTGCGATAGGTCGTGGTGAGTGTGAAGGCGCGGTGCATTCGCGGTGGCGGGAGCTGGAGGCTTGTGGCGGCAGCCGGGAGGTTGATTGCGAGAGGAAGAGTTGAATGATGCGGGGGCAGTGGTGGTGAGTGTGGAGGCGCATACGCGGTGGCGGAGGTTAGACGCCGCGGATGTCGCCCCATAAGAGGACGTGGAGGCGCGGGGAGTAACGATAGCCGAAGGACTTGCAGGCTTCTGCGATCCAGCGGGAACGCTCATTCAGCGTGGCTGTGTCGCGGCCTTCGGGCATCAGGAGGACTTTCGCCGGGTCGGCTTTTAAGGCGTCGACCAGCGGGTGGATTTCATCGAGGTCCGAGGGTTGGGCGACAACGAATTTGAGCTGGTAGTCGGCGTGATCCATGAGGCGGCGGAGCGTGTCCATCTGGAGGCGGAGCTTGTCGTGCTGGATCGACCAATAAGGGTCGTGATGGGGCGTGGAGTTGGAGAGCTTGGGCGAGATGCTCATGAGGTCGCAGGGGACAGCGCGGAAGATCGTGCCGGCGGTCTCGATCGTGATGTGGTGGTTGAGACTTTTGAGGGCGGTGCAGAGGGCGATGGATTCCTCAAAGAGCATCGGTTCGCCGCCCGTGAAGACGGTGTGGGTGGCGGGGTAAGCGGTGACGCGGGCGAGGATTTGATCGACCGAGTGCTCGTTGCCTTCGGGATGCCAACTCGTGTAGGGCGTGTCGCACCAGGTGCAGCGGAGGTTGCAGCCTGAAGTACGGACGAAGACGCTGGATACACCGGCGAGAGTGCCTTCGCCCTGAATGGAATGGAAGATTTCGCTGATTTTCATTGGGTCTGGTAAGGAATGGGATCGGTGAGGCCAGCTTCGGCGAAGCCCTTGAGACGCAGTGTGCAGGCGTCGCAGAGACCACAGGAACGGCCGGTGGAGTCTGGGTCGTAACAAGTAAAGGTGAGAGCGAAGTCGATGCCGAGTTCGGCGGCGAGTTGGGTGATGCCGGCCTTGGAGAGATGGATGAGCGGGGTGTGAATCTTGAGTTTGGACTTGCCCTCGACGCCTGCGCGTGTCGCGAGGTCGGCCATTTTGGTGAAGGCTTGAATGTACTCGGGACGGCAGTCCGGGTAGCCGGAGTAATCGATGGCGTTGACGCCGATGAAGATGTCGGAGGAACTCAAAGTCTCGGCCCAGGCGAGGGCGAGCGAAAGAAAAATTGTGTTGCGTGCAGGGACGTAAGTGACGGGGATGCCGTGGGCCATTTGATCGCCGCTGCGGGATTTGGGAACCTCGATATCGGCAGTGAGGGCGGAGCCGCCGAAGGCACGGAGGTTGAGGTCGATGATCTTGTGGCCGATTGCGCCAAGGCTGGTTGCGACCTTCTTTGCGGCTTCGAGTTCGAAGAGGTGACGCTGACCGTAGTTGAAGCTCAGGGCGTAGCAGGCGAAGCCTTCGCGCCTGGCGTAGGCGAGACAGGTTGCGGAGTCGAGGCCGCCGGAGAGGAGGCAGACGGCGGTCTTCATGCGCGTTGGACCTTGAAATCTTTTGGATAGGTGAGGGTGAGGAAGAAGCCGATGATGGGGAAGATCAGCAGCGAGAGCAGGGCGTTGTGGAGGCCGGTGATGTCGGAAACTTTACCGATGAGCGGGATGAAGAGGAAGCCCGCCATGCCCCAGGCGAAGCCCATCAGGAGCGCAGAGACGGTGCCGGCTTGACCGGGGACGAGTTGCTGGCCCATGACGACGTTGACGGGGATGGTGAAAAGGAGAACGAGGCCGCCGAGAGCGAGGCTGGTGAGTGAGATCCAGCCAGTGGTGAAGAAGAAGCCGGCGAGGAAGGGGACGCTCGCGATCATCGAAATGAGGATGGTGGTGCGGCCGCCAAAGCGATTGGCGATGTTGCCGCCGAGAAAGCCGCCGAAGGCACCGCAGGCGAGGTAGAGGCTGAGGGCCTGGCTCGCGTGCGTGACGCTGTAGCCGCGTTCGCGGGTGAGGTAGAGCGGCAGGAATTGAGTGAAGGTGACCTGGACGATGGAGCGGATGAAGACGAGGAAATAGAGGATGGTGAGCGGCTTCCAGACGGCTTTGAGCGGTTGGATGTCGAAGGACTTTTTAATGCTGGTTTCGCTTGCAGGAAGAGAGGGAAGGTAGGCGAGGAGGAAGATCGTTACCAGGATGCCGGGGATGCCGCCGTACCAGCTTTGCTCGAGACCGAAGCGATCGACAATCCAGGCGAAATAGGTGGGGCCGAGAGCATAGCCGAGAGTGCCGGAGCTGATGAAGACGGCCATCCAGAAAGGCTTGTTGTTTTCAAGGCCTTGTGTCGAGCGGGCACTGGCCTGGGGGTGGAAGCTCGAGATGCCGAGGCCACCGAAAACCGCGACAGCCACGACCATGCCGTAGTTGGGAGCGAGGCCGATCATGGCGACTCCGAGACCGGCGATGGCGGGCGCGAGGGTGGTGAAAAGCTGGCTGTGAAATTTGTCGGAGAAGTAACCGAAGCCGGGTTGCGTGACGGAGTTGGCGAAGACGAAGATGCCGGCTAGGAAGCCGGCCTGGGTGAGGTTGAGGCCAAACTTTGCGGCAAGGTGAGGCTGGAAGGCGGCGAGGGCTGAGGAGTAGACATCGATGAAAAAATGACCGATGCAGAGGAGGATCAGGGAGAAATAAATGCGGCGGTCGGCGGCGCTTAAATCGGGTTGCGGAACGGCTAAAGGATAACTGCCAAGGCTCATGAGGGGATACTTAAAGTATAGATGGCGATATTGATTGGTATTCATCCTGTAAAAGAAGCGCTTGCGGCTGGCCGTGTGCTGGACCGAGTGTTGGTGGCGAAGGGGGCTGGCGGCCCGCGCATCCAAGAGATTGTGGACCTTTGCCGACAGAAGAAAGTGACTCTACGCTTTGAAACGCGCGAGATGCTGGACCGCAGCGCGGGCGGCGACGGGCGGCACCAGGGCGTGGTGGCGATTGGCGCGGAGAGGGAGTATCAGGCGCTGGAATCTGTAGTGGGCGGCGAGCTGATCGTGATGCTGGATGGTGTGGAAGACCCGCACAATCTGGGGGCGATAGTGCGGACGGCTTCGGCGGTGGGAGTTTCCGCGGTGATAATTCCGGAGCGGCGCGCGGTGGGTTTGACCGAGACGGTGGCGAAGGTGGCGGCGGGTGCGCTGGAGCATGTGTCGGTTGTGCGGGTGACCAATATTGCGCAGGCGATCGAGAAGTTCAAGAAGGAAGGCTACTGGATTTATGGCCTCGATGAGCGTGGTGAAAAAAACTACGACCAGGCGGATTTTGCCGAGAAAGCGGTGGTGGTTTTGGGAGCGGAAGGAAACGGGTTGCACGACAATGTGCGCAAGGCTTGCGACTTCCTCATACGCATTCCGATGACGGGGCCGATTCCGAGTCTGAACGTGAGTGTGGCGGCGGGGATCGTGTTGTTCGACTGGAAGCGGCAAAGAGGATTTGCGAAATGAAGTGGACCCTGGTGTTGCTGCTGGCGGCACCGCTGATTGCGCGAGAACCGGTGCGGGCTCGGAAGGCGATGGTGGTGGCGCAGGAGCCCATTGCGACCGATGTGGGTGTTGCAATTCTGAAGCGTGGCGGCAATGCCTATGACGCGGCCGTGGCGGTTTCGTTTGCGCTCGCGGTGACGTATCCGACGGCCGGCAATATTGGCGGCGGAGGCTTTGCGTTGTTGCGGACGGCGGCTGGCGAGACGAATTTCATCGACTTTCGCGAGAAGGCTCCGGGCAAGGCGAGCCGCGATATGTACCTCGATGCGGAGGGGAAGCCGACGCGCGACAGCATTGTGGGATGGAGGGCGAGCGGTGTGCCCGGAACGGTGCGCGGACTTGCGCTGCTGCACAAGAAGTATGGGCGGCTGAAATGGCGCGAAGTGGTGATGCCGAGCGTGAAGCTGGCCCGGAATGGCTTTGAAGTTTCGTATGCGCTGGCGCGCGGATTGCGTGGTGCCGAGCGGCTGATCGGACAGTTTGCGGAATCGAAGCGCCTGTATCTGAAGCAGGGGAGTTTTTATGAGGCGGGGGACCGGATTCGATTGCCGGAACTGGCGAAGACTTTGGAGCGGATTGCGAAGAAGGGGCCGGACGAGTTTTACGAAGGGTTGACGGCGAAGATGCTGGCGGCCGAGATGGCGACGAATGGCGGCATGGTGAGCGAAGAGGATTTGAAGGCTTATCAGGCGGTGGAGCGGAAGCCGATCCTTGGGAGCTACAAGGGGCATGAGCTGATTGTCGCGCCGCCACCGTCTTCGGGCGGGATCGGGATGCTGCAGATGATGGGGATGCTGGAGCGGCTGGAATACGCAAAGGCCGGTATGGGTAGCGCGAAGATGGCGCATCTATTGGCCGAGACCATGCGGCGCTACTATGCGGACCGTAGCCAGTTTCTGGGAGACCCGGACTTTGTGAAGGTGCCGGTGAAGGGCTTGCTCGACCCGAAGTATGTTGCGAGCCGGGCGGAATCGATTTCGCTGGAGCGGGCGACGCCGTCGGGAGAATTAAAGCATGGGCCAGTGCCGGCCGAGGAGAGCGAGGAGACGACGCATCTGTCGATCGCCGATGAGTCGGGCAATGCCGTTTCGCTGACCTATACGTTGAATGGCGGCTACGGAAGTGGCGTAACGGTGCCGGGGCTGGGGTTTTTGTTAAACAACGAGATGGATGATTTTTCGGCGAAGCCCGGTGTGTTGAATATGTACGGGGCGATGGGGGGCGAAGCGAATGCGATCGCTCCGGGCAAGCGAATGTTGTCGAGCATGACGCCGACGATCGCGACCAGGGACGGCAAGCTGGAGATGGTGATCGGCGCGCCGGGTGGAACGCGGATAATCACGGGCGTGATGCAGGCGATTCTGAATGTGATCGATTTCAAGTTGAACATGCAGGATGCGATCGATGCGCCGCGCATGCACCACCAGTGGATGCCCGACAGGCTTTACCTCGAGCGCGGGTGGAGCCCGGACACGATCGAGATATTGAAGAAGCTGGGCCACAACGTGGAGACGGGGACGCCCAATGTTTCGAATGTGCATGGCATTCTAGTGGAAGACAAATGGCTGCAAGGGGCTCCCGATGGGCGCTCAAGCGGCAAGGCCGCAGGTTACTAAACAAGCAAAATGGACCACGTTTTATCGACGCATATTTGCGTTCAACACCGACTGACAACCGTTTGGCTGGACCGCATCTGGGATGCGGGCATCCCGGCGGTAGAAATCTTCTGTGCCCGGCAGCATCTGGACTATCGCAACAAGGCGCAAGTGAATGAATTGGGGCACTGGTTTCGCGATGCGCAACTTACGCTGCATTCGCTGCACATGCCCATGTACAGCGACGACCAGTGGGGACGCAGCAGCCCGAACGCGGTGTTGACGCTGACGGAGTTGAACAAACCGAAGCGGCTGGAGATGGTGGACGAAATCAAGCGGGCGCTCGAAGTGGCTGAAGTGGTGCCTTGCAAATTTGCCATCCAGCATCTGGGTGTGAGCGGCGAAGAGTTCGATCTGAACAAGTGGGATGCCGCGTTTACGGCGCTCGAAGAATTGAATCTGTTTGCGAAGCATCGCGGCGTGGAGATACTGCTGGAGAATATTCCCAACGCGTTTTCCAGCGGCGAGCGGCTGATGGGCTTTCTCGATATGACGCACCTGAAGAACGGCCTGTGTTTCGATACCGGTCACGCGCACATCATGGCGGGAATCGAGAACGAGTGGGATTTCATGAAGGAACGGGTGAAGTCGACACACGTACACGATAACGATGGCAAGAACGACAACCATCGCTATCCGTTTCTTGGTAGCGATGGAAGCGTGAAGTGGCCGAAGGTGATGAATCTGTTGCGCGAGCGGCAGGACCAGTATCCGCTGCTACTTGAGTTGCGTGAAGTGCCTGAGCTGCCAAAGGCGATTGAAGCGGCGGGCGAGGTGTTTCGCCGTCTCGAAGACTTGCCCACATTTGACGAAGAAAATAGGGAAAGACGATGAGTGATTCTCCGCGAGCATCGATTGCGACAATCGGCCAGTTTGACGGCCAGATGGTTCGGCTATCCGGCTGGCTGTACAACATGCGCCGGAGCGGCAAGATTGCGTTTCCCATTCTGCGGGACGGCACCGGATTTTTGCAATGTGTGGCCGTAAAGGCGGAACTGCCGGAAGAATTGTTTGAGTCGATTCGCGGACTGACGCAGGAATCTTCGCTCACCGTGATTGGCAAGGTGCGGGCGGAGAGCCGTGCGCCGGGCGGCTTTGAGCTGGATGTGAAGGATGTGACGATCCACCAACTGGTAAGTGAAGAGGACCCCTTTCCGATTACGCCGAAAGACCATGGCATCGATTTTCTGATGGACCGGCGGCACTTGTGGCTGCGCTCGAAGCGGCAATTTGCGATTGCGAAAATACGACATGAAGTGATCCGCGCAGTGCGTGATTTCTTCGATAACAACGGGTTCACGCTGGTGGATACGCCAATCTTTACGCCGGCCGCCTGTGAAGGTACCTCGACGCTGTTTGAAGTGGATTATTTTGAGGACGAAAAAGTTTTTCTGACACAGAGCGGGCAGCTTTATAACGAAGCGAACGCGATGGCGCTGGGCAAGGTGTATTGTTTTGGGCCGACCTTCAGGGCGGAGAAATCGAAGACGCGACGCCACCTGACGGAGTTTTGGATGGTGGAGCCGGAGATGGCTTACGCGACGCTGGAGGATGTGAAGGTGCTGGCCGAGGGGTTGGTGTGTTCGATCGTCGAACGGGTGCTCGACAAGCGGCAGGAAGAACTGAAGATGCTGGAGCGCGATGTGTCGAAGCTGGAATGCGTGAAGGGGCCCTTCCCGCGGATGACCTATGACGATGCGGTAAAAATCCTGCAGGAGAAGGGAAGCGAGATCACGTGGGGAGCGGATTTCGGAAACACCGATGAGACTCTCTTGACGCAAGAAATGGATCGACCGGTGCTGGTGGACAAGTATCCGACCGAGATTAAGGCCTTCTATTTTCAGCCCGACGAAGAGAGGCCGGAACTGGCTCTGGGTGTGGACTTGATTGCGCCGGACGGCTATGGGGAAATCATCGGCGGCGGGCAGCGGATTCACGATCTGAACCTATTGCTGAAGCGGCTTGAGGAGCATAAGCTGCCTCGCGAGGCGTTTGACTGGTATCTCGATTTGCGCAAGTTTGGCAGTGTGCCGCATGGCGGATTCGGGATGGGTATTGAGCGGACGGTGAGCTGGATGTGCGGGCTCGATCACTTGCGCGAGGCGATTGCGTATCCGCGCATGTTGTATCGGACGCGGCCCTGATGCGCACGCCAAAGGTGGCGGTGATTGGTGCTCCGATGGACCTGGGGGCGGGGCGGCGTGGGGTTGACATGGGACCGTCGGCCGTAAGGGCGGCGCAGCTTCAAGCGCGTCTTGAGGCATTGGGCTATCAAGTGGAAGATCTTGGAAACATCGCAGTCGTGCAGCCGGAGGCGATACAGACCAAGCTTACAAAGGCACGCTTTTTAACGGAGATCGCGGCGAGCTGCGGCCGTCTGGCGCGGATGGTGGAGAAGGCGGCGGGGGAAGGGAAGTTTCCGATTGTGCTGGGCGGAGATCACTCGATTGCCGCCGGGACTATAGCCGGCATGTCGAAGCATTATCGAAAGAAGAATAAAAAAATAGGCGTGATCTGGATCGATGCGCATGCGGATATGAATACGCCCGAGACGAGCCCGTCGGGCAACGTACACGGGATGCCGCTGGCTGCGACGCTGGGGATGGGGCCGCGCGAGTTGACGCACATCGGGGGTTATGCGCCGAAGGTCGAGGCGAAGAATACAGTGCTCATTGGCATCCGCGATGTGGATGAACAGGAGAGCGGCAATGTGAAGGCGAGTGGAGTGCGGGCCTTTACGATGCGCGACGTGGATGAGATGGGAATGCGTAGCGTGATGAGCAAGGCCATCGAGGCGGCGGGCGACGGCACCGGCGGGATTCATTTGTCTTTCGATATGGACAGTGTGGACCCGGATGATGCGCCAGGCGTCGGTACACCAGTGCGGGGCGGACTGACTTACAGGGAAGCGCATCTGGCGCTGGAAATCTTGAGCGATTCGCATTTGTTGCGTTCGATCGAGGTGGTGGAAGTGAACCCGATTCTCGATACGGCAAACCGGACGGCGCTGCTGGCGGTGGAGTTGATTGCATCGGCGATGGGAAAGAGGATTCTTCAGTAATGGCGAAGTTAAGAGTAGCGGTTGTTTATGGCGGCCGGAGCGGTGAGCATGAAGTGAGTTTGCGCTCAGCCGAATCGATCATTGCGAAGCTGAACCCGGAACGCTATGAGGTGGTGCGCTACCTCGTAACGCAAGAAGGGAAGTGGAGCCCGGGGCCTATACTGCCGGAGCCGGGAGCGAATGACGGGATCGATGTGGTGTTCCCGATTACGCATGGCACCTTTGGCGAAGACGGCACGATGCAGGGGCTGTTCGAGCTTGCGGATTTGCCGTATGTCGGGCCGGGTGTGCTGGGTTCCGCCGCCGCGATGGACAAGGAATTCACCAAGCGTGTGCTGCATGATGCGGGTGTGCCGATTGTCGAATATGCCGTGCAGCGCCGGGGCGAACTCGATGCCGATGCGGTGATCGCGAAGCTTGGCTTGCCGTTGTTTGTGAAGCCGGCGAATCTTGGTTCTTCGGTGGGGATTAGCAAGGCGAAGACTCGCGAAGGCCTGGTTGCAGCGCTCGAAGAAGCGGCGCTCTACGACACCAAAGTCGTGATCGAGCGGGCAATTGCCGGGCGTGAGTTTGAGTGCAGCGTGATGGGCAACGAAGCGATGACGGCATCGTATCCATGCGAGATTGTGCCGGAGCGCGAGTTCTACGATTACGAGGCGAAGTATCTGCTCGATACAACGCGGATCGAACTGCCGGCCGCGCTGGACGCTGCGGAGACGGCGACCGTCAGGAAGCTGGCCGTGGACGCTGTGCGGGCTCTCGATTGCGAAGGGATGTCGCGTGTCGATTTCTTATATGAAACCGCGACCGGGCAGTTCTACGTCAACGAAGTGAATACCTTGCCCGGCTTTACGTCAATCAGCATGTATCCCAAAATGTGGGAGCACTCCGGCATCTCTTACGCCGCATTGCTGGACCGTTTGATCGAGCTTGCGATGCAGCGGCATGCGCGGCGCAAGGCTACGCAATTCCGCAGATAACCATGCGACTGCTTTTTTCGATTTTCGTGCCCTTTGCTCTATTGGCCCAGGAAGATATTTCCGGACTGGCCGAACATGTGCGCCGCTTCACGCAAGTCTTCGCCCTGATTGAAGAGAATGCGGCTTCGCCGATCGATGCGAAGGCGGCCTTTGAGGGTGGGGTGTTGCCGACGATGCTGCGCAAGCTCGATCCGCATACGGTGTTCTTCAACAAGGATCAGTTTGAGCAACTACGCGATATGCAGACCTCGACGCGCAAGGGCTTTGGGAGCATTGTGAGCATATTGCCAGGGAGGGTGATCGTGCTGCAGACCATGCCCGCGAGTCCAAGCGAGCGTGCGGGGTTGAATCCGGGGGACGAGATCATTGCGATCAACGGGGTTGCGCTGAGTCGCTTCGATATGGAGCAGATGGTGGAGTATCTGACTTACACGCGGCAGAAGGATGCGCTGCTGAGTGTGCGGCGGCAGAACTTTCCGCGACCGCTTGAATTTGTATTGTCGCCGGCGACGTTGAATGCGCCGACCGTGGAACGGGCGTTTGCGCTTAAGCCCGGTTACGGCTATGTGCGGGTGTCGAGTTTTGAAGAGAAGACGGGGCGTGATCTCAGGAACGCGATCGAGAAGCTGGGCGGCAAGGGATTGAAGGGGCTTGTACTCGACTTACGCAACAATCCGGGTGGCGTGTTTTCGAGTGCTCTCGAGACGGCGAGTCTGTTTCTGCCCGCCGGGGCGCGGATCACGAGCGTGCGGGGGCGTTCGAAAAAGGAAGAGAACATCGATGTACCGGCGGACAATCAGCCCTATACCTTTGCGCTGACGGTGTTGATGAACGAGAAGAGCGCGAGCGGGTCGGAGGTGGTGGCGGCGGCCTTACAGGATCATGGACGGGCGCGGGTGATCGGGCTGGCGAGCTATGGCAAGGGGCTGGTGCAGAGCGTGTTTCCGATTGCGCACGGCAATGGTCTCGCGATCACGACCGCTTATTACTATACGCCGAAGGGACGGTCGATTCAGCGCAAGTATGAGGGCGCGCAGATTGATCCGAATTTGAATCGGAGTGCGTCGGCGGGAGTGCAGCCCGACCTTGAGGAAGGACCCGAGCGGGCGACGCGCTTGCGGGCATTTCTCGACTCGAACGGTTTGGTGATGGCCTTTGCGACGGAGTGGGTGAAAGCGAATCCGAAGCCCGAGCCGGGCTTTGTATTGCCGCTGGTAACGCTGGACCACTATCAGCAATGGCTCTCGGCGCGGAACGTACAGCCGACGCTGGGGGATTGGTCGATTGACCGGGACTGGATCTTGAACCGGCTGGAGCAGGAGATCGTGAACCTGACGCTTGGCGTTGAGATTGGCGATGAGGTAGAGGCGCGGCGCGATCCGCAGATCCAGCGCGGATTGGCGGAGATACAATCGAAGAATGTGCCTGCCGGCCGTGCTTTTGCTGCTCCCCGTGCTGATCTTCGCGCAAGAACCGGCGCGCGCGAAGCCAAACTTCTCGCGCGAGATCGCGCCGATACTTTTTAGACACTGTACGAGTTGCCACCGGCCTGGGGAGATTGGTCCGATGGCGTTTACGAGCTACAGGAACGTGCGTCCATGGGCGAAGGCTATCCAGTTGGCGGTACAGACCCGGACGATGCCGCCGTGGCACGCAGCTCCACACTACGGCAAGTTCAGCAACGATTCGCGGATGCACGATTCAGAGATCGAAGCGATTGTCGTGTGGGCGAAGAATGGTGCGCCGGAGGGGAATGCGAAGGATCTGCCGCCACTGCCACAGTTTGCCGAAGGCTGGCGGATTGGCAAACCGGATGCAGTCTATTCGATTGCGGAATACACGCTGAGTTCCAAGGGTAACGAAGAGCAGGCGACTTTTTATGTGGATACGAATCTGAAAGAGGATGTCTGGGCAGAGGCGGTTGAGATCCTGCCGGGAAACCGCAAGCTGGTTCATCATGCGATTGTCTGGCTTGAGGCTGGGCAAGATGCAGCCTTTGTACGAACGGTTGCTCCAGAGATCGATGACGGATGCAGCCATCCGGCTGCGGGCGAAGTGGGTTCGATACTCGCAAGCTATGTGCCGGGGAAGGGGCCGGAGCAGTGGCCGGTGGGGATTGCTAAGAGGATTCCAGCGGGGGCCAGGTTGAAGTTTACGATCTCCTATTCGAAGAGTGCGGGCGAGGATGAGAAGGACATGACGAGTGTGGGCTTACGCTGGGCCAAGCGTAAGCCGGAGCAGGAATTGCGGCGCATCGATTTGCACAATACGACATTTCTGATTCCGGCGAATGCAGAGAGCCATGCAGTGACTGCCTGCCATACGTTGATCGAGGACGCCGATGTGTTGAGTTATCTCGTACACATGCGGTATCGCGGCAAGAGCATCCAACTCGAAGCGAAGTATCCAGACGGACGCCGGGAGATCTTGATCGCCATTCCCCGTTACGACTTTCAATGGCAGACAAAGTATCTGAATGCCACGCCAGTGCGCATCCCCAAAGGGACGCGCATTGAGCTGAAGGCTACGTTCGACAACTCGCCCAATAATCTTAATAACCCCGACCCCTCGCAGCAGATCCAGTGGGGAGAGGGTGCGGCGGATGAAAGGATGGACGGCTGGATTGAATTTGTAACGCCGAAACGCTAAAATGAAACTACTGCGGAACGGGGCGGCCCATCGACTTGTAGATGCCTTCGATCATGGCTACGTTGTCCTTGGCGCGCTGATTGGATTTGTCGAATTCGAGAACGCGGCGGTAGCTCTTGAGGGCGGCCGGATACTTCTTGAAGGGAGGAAGCTTTTCGTTGTACATGTAGGCGTCGCCATTGCCGAGCAGCGCATCGACTAAAGCAGCCTTGACGGCTAAATCCTTGGGAGCGGCCTTGTTCGCGGGGTCGAGGACGGCGACGGCTTCTTCAAACTTCTTGTCCTTCATCAGGGCCTTGGCTTGGTCGACTGCCTTGTGTGCGCCGAGCATTAAAGCCGCCCCAAGGGCGAGCGATGCAATGATTCTTTTCATGTCTTAATTGTAACCATGTAGAATGCGGTTTCGATGGAAGGCCTGATTCAGATCTCGAATGCGCTCGGAATTCCCAAAATTAACCGGCACATCTTTTTGTGTGCCGATCAGAGCGATGCGAAGTGCTGCACGAAGGAGGCGGGGCTTGAGTCCTGGAATTTCCTCAAGCGGCGCCTGGTGGAACTTGGGCTGACACAAGGGGAGCGGGTGGTGTTTCGCACGAAGGCGAACTGCCTGCGGGTGTGTGAGCAGGGGCCGATTGCGGTGGTGTATCCGGAGGGAATCTGGTATCACTCCGCGACGCCCGCAGTGCTCGAACAGATCATCGAGAGCCATCTGTTACGTGGTGTGCCGGTGGAAGAATACCGCTTCCAGTAGGCCAAACAGGCGCATTGAGGCGATAATGACAGGGAATCATGTCGAAGCGTCTTATTATTGCGATTGATGGACCTGCGGGTGCAGGCAAGAGTACGCTCGCCCGCCGGGTGGCACTGCGGCTGGGGGCAGTGTATATAGATACGGGGGCAATGTACCGGGCGGTAGCGCTGTGGGCGATGCGGACCGGGATTCCGCTCGACGACTCGCATCGGCTTGAGGCATTGGCCAAGAATGCGAGCATTCAATTTATCGCGGGCGACGACCGTTTGCTGCTGAATGGGGAGGACGTGACGGAAGCGATCCGGACTCTGGAAGTGGCAAGTGCGGCGAGTGAGGTTGCGGCAGTGGCGGGCGTGCGGCGGCAGATGGTTGAGATGCAGCGCGAGATTGGGGCAAAGTCCAGCGTTGTGATGGAAGGGCGCGACATCGGGACGGTTGTGTTTCCCGATGCGGACGTCAAGATTTTTCTCGATGCGACTTCGGAGATTCGTGCGCAACGGCGGGCGGAAGAATTGGGCGAGAAGAAAATTCCGTTTGATCTGGACCGCTTGCGGCAGCAGATCGAAGAGCGCGACGCGAGGGACCGGAACCGGACGGCATCGCCGCTTTTACAGGCGCAGGATGCGACTTATCTCGATTCCTCCAAGCTCACACCGATCGAAGCGGAGGAGGCAATTTTGAAAATCATAAGAACTAAAACCAGTAATGGAAAGGGACTCGTCCATTGAGCGATCTCCTCGTGATGAAATTTGGCGGCACCTCGATGGGGACTGCCGCCCGGATGCGCATTGCAGCGCAGATCTGTGCGGATGCGCAGAAGAATGGCCCGGTGGCGGTTGTGGTTTCGGCGATGAGCAAGGTAACGGATCTGCTGCTGTCTACGCTGCGTGCCGCCGAAGAGGGCGACCGGGATGGTGTCAGGGAGAACATCCGCATCATCGAAAAACGGCACGCGGAGACTTGCCTTGAACTGCTGCCGCCAGCCCGGCAGGAGAGCGTGCTGGCGTCGATTCATGCGCTGATGGAAGAATTCGAAAGGCTATCGAGCGGCATCCTGATGCTGGCCGAGAGGCCGCCGCGGAGTGTGGACGAAGCGCTGGCGATTGGCGAGCGGCTGTGTGCGACGCTGATGGCTGCTTGCCTTGATTCGAGCGGCACGCCGGCGATTGCCGTGAATGCGCGAGACGTGATTGTGACGGACAGCGTTTTTGGCAATGCTTCGCCACTGCTCGGTCTGACGCGCGAAAAGGCCATGCGGTTTTTAAGCCCGAAGTTGAATGCCGGCGTGTTGCCCGTTGTGACCGGCTTTAACGGTGCGACGGTGGACGGAAAGCCGACCACGCTGGGGCGGGGAGGATCGGACTTTAGCGCTTCAATACTCGCGAGTGCGCTCGATGCCAGGGAGTTGTGGATCTGGACCGATGTAGACGGGATCATGAGTGCCGATCCGAGGTTGGTTCCAGATGCGGCTGTGCTCGATACCGTGACCTATCGCGAAGCGGCGGAACTGGCTTACAACGGGGCCAAGGTGCTGCATCCGCGGACGCTGGCCCCGCTGATGGAGAAGGGTATTCCGGTGTGGTCGAAGAACAGTTTTAACCTTGCCGCGCCGGGGACGAAGATCATGCCGCAGGCGGAGGGCAATGGGCCGCGAGCGGTGACATCGATGAGCAACGTGGCGCTGATTTCGATAGAGCCGGCGAGTCCGGCGATCAACGGAGCGATGCTGATGGGGCGTGTGCTTGAAGCTCTGGGAA
>JBKJSR010000515.1:0-2777 GCA_046594355.1 Bryobacter sp. | reverse complement strand
CTCCAGCGCCTCCTCCCGCTTCCCCACTGCGCTCTGCAGATTCGCCAGATTGTTCAGAGATCCAGCCAGATCCGGCAGCGAGGCATCCCGGTTCCGCCCTGCCAGCTCGCGCCACATCTTCACAGCCTCCTCCGCCGTCTCCAGCGCCTCCTCCCGCTTTCCCACTGCGCTCTGCCGAGTCGCCAGATTGTTCAGAGATCCAGCCAAGTTAGGAAGGAAGGCCTCCCGGTTCCGCCCCGCCAGCTCGCGATAATTCTTCACCGCCTCCTCCGCCGTCCCCAGCGCCTCCTCCCGCTTCCCCACTTCGCTCTGCCGATTCGCTAGATTGTTCAGCGCTGCTGCGATCTTTGCGCTGTCCATTTTGCCTGACGATTCCAGCAATCTTAGTATCGACAGAGACTCTGATGCTGATTCTAAGGCAGATGGAAGCTCACCCAAAGCAGCCAATCTGAGGCCGAGACGATCTAAAGCGATAGCCAAATCGTAACTTGCCCCTTGTTCGCCTAATGCATCTCTAGTGCGAGCGGCCTGAACATCTGATTTGGATTTGGCCAAGGATATTGCGCGTTGCGCGTCTGAGGCCATGCGCATCTGATTGAATTCAGTGCCATCGTCAAACTGCCCCGCCGCTCCAACGACTTCCTCCAGCCGAAGCCTCACTTTAAACCACGAGGCAAGATCCGGAGCAACGATTTCTACCTTTGGAGAAAGGCTCTCGGAGATCCACCATAATTGAATCAGGGGGCGCTGCAGCAGGAGTTCACGACGAAGATTGAGCGTATGGAAGGCAGCTAGTAAGCCTTCCTCGGAGCCGTGGATTGAGATTGGAAATTGAATGCTGACGACTGGTAACGGCTGAGTGTCCGGGATAGCGTTGAGTTTTTCTTCAAGCCAGTTTGCTGCGAACATCAGATCTGGTGGATCAAACTTGATCGACTCTTGTACCAGTTTGCCGCGAAGCTTCTGAAGGCAGAGGTCACGACTCACGTCACTCGAGTAGCGAATCCAAACTACGCCGTGGGACTGGAGACTGATCCATTCGAGAACAGCTTCAACAATGCCGTCAATGGAATGCCGCGGACTCAAGCCAAGCTACCGCCAGGGGAGTTTGGGTCAAGACGGTCAAATTCCATTAGAAGATCCACTGCCAAACTATGGATACCCATCCAGGCCGAGCCGTTGTACTGAAGAACAAACCGTTGCCGAAGCAGGTTGTAAAGAACAGCATCGGGCACCTCAACGGTGGAATCTTCGCGCTTGTAGATCAGCACCAGACGCTCTAGCTTCTGCTCCAGACTTACTTCTGGTTGACTAGTCGCAGCGGAACCAAGCCGTAGCTTGTAATCGCTGCGTAAGTCCTGGATCGCAGAGTCCACATCTTTCAACGCAATTATCTCAACCCCTCGCAGCCGGGCGTACAGCATGCTCTCCCGCAAGAGAGTAAAAAGATCGCGGAGACTGCCACCAGATGCCCGAATGCATCGGTCCGCGACTCCCGCCTCTAACAAAGACGGGTTCATGCGGGAATGGACCACCTCAGTCAGTGCCTTAATGACAGCCCCGTCCGCTTGTTTTTCCTTTGTGTAAACCGCGATGTCAGGAAGGACAAAGCGGTGAAAATTGGATGGAAGAATATCCTGGGCATCCAGTGAGTAATGCAACCAGACTGGAATTGTGATGAGCATGTGCGCGTGCAGACTCAGCAGACTGGCACGCAATCCTCCAAACAACGCTCCAAGGGCCGCCTGCTCAATTCCGAGCTTTTCGAAATCCTCGACAACAATGATCCATTTCTTCCCGTGGCGGCGATACAAAAGCTCATTGCAAGTGTCGAAGACGTCGTTAATCAAGTCGACGAGTTCAGATACGAAGGATGCCTCGAAGCGTTGCTCATCCTTCTTGAAGGTCCTGCCTTGCTTCAAAGAGCCCTTCACATTGGCGATGAAGAGATTCATCTCAACATCAACACTTGCCTCTTGGGTCTGGAGGTAGTCCTGCCATTTCCCCGATAAATTGTCGTACACACGTTTCATCAAGAGCTTGAGGCTGTGCTCTTCAAATCCGATGAGCACAGGACTGGATGCAGCCTCAACGAGTCGAATGAGAATCAGCAGCAGGACATCGTAGTGGCGAAAGCTACCCGGATTCAGCTCAGAAGTCACGCTGAGATGGAGCGGTGCCAATTGGCTGTCAAAGGATCTGGTCAAGCGAAGCAGTTCAGTGGTTTTGCCGACACCTGGATGCCCCATCAAAAAAGCTTTGTAGGGACGGTCCTGCCCGATTGCATCGCTTAATTCGAGCTTAATGCGGCCTAGACGATCCACGCCTCGCACCGTCTGAACCTCTTCGCGGTAGAAGGCATCGAGTTCCTCGTTGGTTGCAAGCGGAGACGGCTCTAAAGTGATTGCAGCTTCTACAAGTGTTTCCGCAGGCCGGAGCAGAGTTAGGGTCGCAAGTGAGGCCATCTTTGTTATCGTACCGGAAGCGCATGGCGAAAACGATTTCCAGATTGGAGCTGAACCGGACACTGCTCGACCGTCAATTGCTTTTGACACCCGCTAAAGTCAAGGCGGTGAAGGCGCTGGAGCGGCTGGTGGCGCTACAGGCGCAAGTCGCAAGCCCCCCATACTTCGGGCTTTGGGCACGAGTTCAAGGCTTCACGCCAGCCGACCTCATGAAGCTGCGCGATCAGGGCAAAGCGGTGAGGGCAGCCTTGTTGCGCTCCACCCTGCACTGGGTAACAGCCGCCGACTACGCCTGGATCCGGCCCGTAGTTC
>JBKJSR010000355.1:0-4604 GCA_046594355.1 Bryobacter sp. | reverse complement strand
GGTAGGCACCATGACCTCTCCTCTGTTTGGCATATCCAACTCCACCTCGGGCGGCTTTGGTCCCGGTGGCGGTGGTGGTCCCGGTGGCGGTGGTGGCAGTTCCGCCAATCGCCGCATTCAACTCAGCCTGCGATTTAGTTTTTAAGCTCCTCGTACGCCCCGTCCCAGCGGGAACCTCCTACTCGTTCAGGGCAGTACGAAGCGCGCCGGCCTCCACCCCGTGGCCGGCGCGTTCCCCGTTTAAGGCTCCAAAAATTCCAGGCCACATCCGGTGCGCGTCATTTTCGCACATTCGATGAACCCAGTCCGGCTTCCCCTGCGTCTCAACTCCATTGACTGAGGTGGCGCGGAGGACTATCATCTAGGTAGCTCCCCAAGTCTGTGTTTGTAAGGGAAAACAGTATGAAAGCAAAGCGCTTGATTCAATTTCTCGTCGGCTCCTCACTTGCCTTGTCGCTTGTGGGCATTCCGGCGGTCGCGCAAAAGACCAAAAAGAAGGACGCCGAGCAGGGCGAACGCGAAACCATCGCCAAACCTCTCAGCGACCGCGAAAAGAAAAAGCGCGAAGACAAGCTCCGGCGCGAACTCGAAACTCCCTTCCGCAAATGGCTCAACGAAGATGTCTTTTACATCATCACCGATGAAGAGAAAACCTCCTTCAAGCGGATGAGCACCGACGATGAGCGCGAGCAATTCATCGAGCAATTCTGGCTGCGCCGCGACCCTACCCCCGACACGCAGGAGAACGAATACAAAGAAGAGCATTACCGCCGCATCGCTTATTCGAATGAGCGCTTCGCCAGCGGCATCCCCGGCTGGAAGGCCGACCGTGGCCGCATCTACATTACTTTTGGTCCACCGGACGAAATCGAAGATCACCCCAGCGGCGGCACCTATCAGCGTCCGATCGAAGAGGGCGGCGGCACCACTTCCACCTTCCCTTTCCAGAAATGGCGCTACCGCTACATCGATGGCATCGGCAACGACGTCATGATCGAGTTTGTCGACACCACCATGACCGGCGAATTCCGCATGACCATGGACCCGTCTGAAAAAGACGCCCTCCTCTATGTCCCCAATGCCGGCCTCACCATGTACGAGCAAATGGGAATGTCGAGCAAGACCGACCGCTTCACCCGTACCGACGGTACCCGCCTCGGCACCGGCAATCAGGCCCTCCCGCAGCGCATGAACCAGTTCGAGCGCCTGCAGCAATTCGCGCTTTTGCAGAAGCCGCCCGCCGTCAAATTCAAGGATCTTGAGGCCAGCGTCAATTCAAAAGTCACCTTCAACGTCCTTCCGATCCTGGTTCGTACCGACTTCGTCCGGCTCACCAATTCAACGGTCATGACCTACATCACCATCCAGATGAACAAGGGCGATCTCCAGTTCAAGAGCACCGACAACATCGCGAAGGCCATGGTCAACATCTACGCCCGCATCACTTCCATGACCCGTCGCGTAGTCAACGTCTGGGAAACGCCAGTCGTCATCGAAACGCCCTCCCAGATGCTTGCCGAAGCTTCCAAGGGTAAGGCGATCTATCAGAACGCCGTTCCGCTGCCTCCAGGTACTTACCGCGTGAACGTAGTCGCCAAGGACGTTGTCGGCGGCAACATGAACAATTACGAGATGGCGATCACAGTGCCGCGTTTTGAAGATGAGCGCCTGGGTGCATCGAGCCTGATCCTCGCCGACCTGATCGAAAAGGTTCCGACCAAAAACATCGGGGCCGGCCAGTTCGTCATCGGTACTTCGAAAGTTCGCCCCCGTTTGAACGACAGCTTCATGCAGAGCGAGAAGATGGGCATCTATCAGGCCCTCTACAACTTCGCGCCCGACGAAAAAACCCAGAAGCCCAAGGGCAGTGTCGCTTACGAAATTTCGAAGGCCGACGGCGGCGAAAAAGTCGTCGAGTTTACCGAGGCGATTTCGGAAATCCCCGGTGCCTCCGCCACTCAGGTCACGATTGAAAAACTGATCTCCCTGCAAAGTTTCGCTCCAGGGCGTTATACTCTCAAGCTGAAGGTCAACGACGAGAACAGTAATCAGTCCCTGGTCCAGACCGCGAACTTTAGCGTCGCGGCCGACACTGCCACCCGCGCCAGCCTTAAGGAGTAATCGGGCACACACCTATGCGGTTGCGAACGCCTCATCGTTCCGCGAAACTCTTGCCCAGCATGGCGCTGGCATCGCTAATGCTGTGCGCTCCGCTTGAAGCCGCCTCTGTAGCCAAGTTCACCGGACGCATTGTGGGTATGGTGAGAGGCGCAGGCGGCGTAGCGCAAATGGGCGCGACCGTTCAACTGCTCAACCGCTTCGAAAAACCTCTGCTTCGCGCTCTCACCGACGAGCGCGGAGCTTTTGTTTTTGAATCGCTCGGGCCCGAAACCTACGGCATCCGCGTCTCCTTGTCCAGCTTTGTACCCGCGATGCGCGCCAACATCCAGATCGGCCCCGGTTCCGAGCGCTACCTCGCCATCCAGCTTGCCAATCTGTTTAGCAGCATCGAGATTTTCTACGCCCCTCCCCCTGGCACTTTTTTGATGAGTGAAGACTGGCGCGCCGCGCTGCGCGGTTCCCTCTCCACCAGACCCATTCTTCGCGCCTTGCCAGGCTGGGATCAAAACCCCAATCCGCGCACGCCGCAAGTTTCGCGGCTCTTCACCGACACCCGCGCCCTCGTTCAGCTCTCTAGCGGCGACTCGCCCACCAATTTTTCCTGGGGCACACAAACCGACCTCGGCACCGCATTCGCCGTCGGCACTTCCTACTTGGGCCGCAATCAGGTTCAGTTCTCCGGCAACCTTGGTTATGGCCTCGCTAGCGGTATCCCCGTCGCCGGCTTCCGCACGACATACAGGCGCAGCGTAAACGCCCCCACCGGCTTTGACGTCCCCAACCCGCAATTCAGCCTCACCGTGCGGCAGTTGTTTCTGCCCATCCGCGCCGGCCAGAGTCCCACTGCACCTACCAGCGGCGCTCCCGTATTACGCACCGTCAGTGCCACCTTCGCCGATCGCTGGCAGCTCAACGATTCCCTGCTGCTCGAATATGGCGCTTCGATGGATAGCGTCCAGTTTTTTGAACGCCTCAACTACCTCAGCCCCTTTGCCCGCATCACCTGGGAAGGCAAATCGATCGGCACTTTCAACGCCGCCTTCTCTAGCGGCTTCCCGCCTGTTGACCTGCTCATCCGTGGCCAAGGGGAAGACGCCGACATGCAGCGCCAATTGTCCGGCCTCGCGCTCTTCCCTCGAATTACGCGCCGTGGCGGAACGACCCAAGTGCAGCGCGTCGAAAACTATGAACTTGGCTACACGAAAAAGTTCAGCGTCGGTGAGATCTTCGCCGCCGGTTACCGCGAAGGCGTTTCCAACGCCGGCATTGCCGTAATCGGAGCGCCCGGCGCTCTGCTTGGCCAGGAACTTGTCCCCGACCTCGCCTCGAACGCGAGCATCTTCAACATTGGCGGCTACTCCCGCACTGGCTTCATGGCTGGCTGGAGACAGAATCTTCCCGGCGATTGGAAGCTCTCGACCGGCTACGGCCTCGGCGGCATCCTCCGCACCGACCAGCGTATTCTCGAATTGACCGATGCCCCCTCAAGCCATGCCGGGGCGATACGCCGTGGCATCCACCGCAGCCAAAAGAGCTTCGCCAGCATGCGGCTCAACGGCACGCTCCCCCTCATGGGTACCCGCATCTATGGCAGCTATCTTTGGACGGATTACCGTGCCCTCACCCCCTTCCATACTTCTTTAACCGGACAGGGTCTTGCCGAGGCGGGGCTCAACATTGGCATTCATCAACCCATCCCCCGCTTCTTCGGCTTTCCCGGTCGTCTGGAACTCAACGCCGAGATGCGCAACATGCTCGCCCAGGGCTACATACCCGTCACTACGCCTACCGGACAAACCATGTGGCTCATCCCGACACCCAAGCAACTCCGCGGCGGCCTCAGCTTCATTTTTTAGGGCGGCACCCCACGGATCGCTGCCGGAATGCAGCCTCGTCGCCCGTCGTAAAACCCTTCCTGTCGGAACCTGCTTGCAATGCTCGCCAAGGCGAATGGCGGGCGGAATATCGAGGCCCTCGCCAATCGTTTCGGGCTTTCCGGAGAACAGACTCAGAGCGTTCTCGGCCAACATTTGCCTGCCCTCTCTCAAGGCGTTCAGCATAATGCCAGCAGCGAAGGGGGGGCGAAAGTCCTCAATGGTACCGGTGCCCTCGAAGAAGGCAACGGGATTCTTGGCCACCTCCTCGGGGGGAAGGACGCCAGCCGTTCGCTCCCGGCAAGTGCCTGGCTCCACTGGCAGAAGCGATACGAGGATCAGACAGATGCTGCCGGTGGTAGCGTCTCTGGCCATGGGTGCCATGTCGAAAAAGATGGGTTCAAACCCCTCGGCTAACTTGACCGGCAGCGCTCAGGGCCTCGCTGGTATGCTCGACTTTAACGGCAACGGCAGTTCTGCCGACGATATTATGGGCCTGGTGGGAAGGTTCCTAAAACGTTAACCCCAGCCACGCGCTGTGCCTAAGGCACCTGTGACGGAGCGCGGGAAACAATTCCCTTGCTCGCTTCTTCGAGACTCACTGAATTC
>JBKJSR010000227.1:0-4214 GCA_046594355.1 Bryobacter sp. | reverse complement strand
CTGTCACCACCAGCGCAGTGTTGTAAAGCTGTCCGACCGCCGCCGTCGGAATAATCAGCGAAGAGAACTGCAAGGTCGATGTGCCGACTGCCAGATTCAATGTAACCGTCGCCGTCGTGCTCGTCGCATCGACCACCCGGAATGTGATCGTGTTGAACGACACGGCCGTCGGCGTACCCGTAATCTGGCCAACCGACGACATCGTCAGACCCGCAGGCAGACTGCCCCCAATGATGGAGACCAGATACGGAGCCGCTCCACCTCCAACTTGCAATTGCGCCGAATAAGTCAGGCCAAGATAAGCCGGTGGCAAGCTGGTCGTCAGGAAGGACAGCACCGAAGAGCCGATTACAAAATTAAAGTTCTTCTGTGCAATTAGCGAAGTCGCGTCCGTCACCTGGATCAGGACTTCAAATCCGCCACCGGTGGTCGGCAGCCCGGATAGAACTCCATTGGTGGACAGCGTCACGCCATTCGGCAAAGTGCCCGACACCACAGACCACGTATACGGTGAAGTTCCACCGCTTGCGCTCAGCGAGGTCGTATAGAATTGCCCGAGTTGCCCATTCGGCAGCGTAAGCGTCGAGATGCCGAGTCCCGAACTGCTCACCTGAATCGCCAGACTCTGTTGCGTCGCGGCACCAAATCCGTCCGTTACGCGCAGAATAAAGGTGTAGTTGCCACCAACGGTTGGCGTACCTGAAATCCCGCCGTTCGAGAACAGATTTAGCCCCGCCGGCAACACGCCACCAATGATCGTAAAGGTATAGGGCAGGATGCCGCCGCTCACACTCACCGCTGCGCTGTAAGGCTGATTGATTTGTCCTGAAGGCAAAGCCGCAGTCGTGATCGTCAACGTGCCCGTACCCGAAACAGTCAAGTTGTAATTCGCTGTTGCCGAGGCGGCTTGCGCATCCCCAACCCGTACCGTGAACGCCGCCGTTCCGCTGCTCGTCGGAACCCCGGATAGGACTCCATTAGCCGACAAGGACAAACCGCTCGGCAACGAACCGCCGTTCAGCGTAAACGAATAAGGCGGAGTTCCACCCGTGGCATTGATCGTAGTCGAATAAGTCACGCCAGCCGTTGCCCCCGGCAAACTCACCGTCGTGATTCCGAGCGTCGAGGTGTTCACTAACAGCGACAAATTGAAGATCGAAAATGCGGTAGTGCTGTCCTGCACCCTGAGTGCAAAGTTGTAAGGGCCACTCGCCGTCGGAGTGCCCGTCAACGCGCCAGCAGGGCTCAAGGTTAGACCCGGAGCTAACCCGCCGCTCGTCACTGTATAGGAATATGGCCCCGTGCCGCCAGTCGCCGTTATCGTGGAAGTATAAGCCTGATTCAATTGCGCCGCAGGCAAAGTGCTGCTGCTCAAGTTAATCCCCGATGAATTGATGCTCAAGGCAAAATTCGCGTCCGCCGAATTGCTCGCGCTATCGAGCGATCGAATGGCAAAAGTGTAATTACCAGCAAGCGTCGGCGTGCCGCTTAACAGGCCATTGAAATTCAAGGCGATGCCAGGTGGCAGTTGGCCGCTTTGCAAGAAGAACACGTAAGGAGTCGTGCCACCCTCCGCCGATATATTGGCCGAATAGGGTTGATTCAATTGCCCCGAAGACAGGAAGGGAGTCGTGATCCGGAATCCGGTTACGCTCACGGTAATCGTGACCGTCGATTGCGCCGTCGCCCCCAGCGCATCCTGTACCCGGAAAGTGACTTGATAATTTCCAGCCGTGGTCGGGATTCCGGAAAGATTTCCGTTCGTGCCCAGTGTCAGCGGCGGGGGAAGAGTGCCGGCAATTACACTGAATAAGTAGGGCGTAGTTCCACCTGAAGCGGTGAGGGTCGCGACATAGCTCTGGTTCACCGAAGCATTGGGCAATGCCGTCGATAATAGGACGAGGTTACTGCTCGAAACAACGATACTGAAACTCGCTTGCGTGATCGCATTTACTGCATCCGTAACCCGTACGGTAAAGTTGTAGGTTCCCGCCGAGGCAGTGGTGCCCGAAAGCGTTCCGGTGCTCGATGACAACGAGAAGTTCGGCGGTAAAGTCCCGGCAAGCAAACTGAATACGTAAGGCTGCTGCCCGCCACTTGCCACAATGTTGGACGAATAAGGCTGATTGATGATCGCGTTCGGCAAGGGAGTGGCCGTAATGACCAGCGTCGATGTATTGACAACCAGCGTGAAGTTCGCCGTCACAGTGGCATTCGTCGCATCCCTCGCCTGAATCGTAAGCGGATAGCTACCCGATACGGTCGCCGTCCCCGTGAAGCTGCCATTCGAGAAAGTGATTCCTTGCGGCAATATGCCGCTCAAGATGGTGAGCACATAGGGCGAAGTTCCTCCCGCCGCCGTCACGTTTGCCGAGTAGGCGATTCCCACCTGCGCCGTCGGCAGTGGAACCTGATTAATCGCAAATTGGGCCGCGCCAATGGTCAGGGCTATACTTTGTTGCGCTACCGAATTCAATGCATCCGTCACCCGCACCGTAAAGTTCGCCGTCCCCAGCGCGCTAGGAGTTCCCGAAACTACTCCACTGCTTGAAAAGCCAAGACCTTGCGGCAAAGCTCCAGTCGAAATCGAAATCGAATAGGGCAACACCCCACCCGTAATGCTCACCGGCTGATTGTAGAAGACCCCAAGACTTCCGTTCGGCAACGTAGTCGTATTGATAGACAAGACACTCGAATGAATCCGGATGGAGAAGTTGGCCAGGGCGGAACTTCCCAAACCATTCCCATCCGTAACGCGAACCACAAAATTATAATTGCCTGCAACATTTGGTGTTCCCAAAATCGATCCGTTGGAAGCATTCGTCGCAATGGAGAGTCCATTCGGCAGGAGTCCGGCACCGGGGAAAGTATCCCAGATATAAGGCGGAGTGCCTCCTATCGCCGACAGCGCAGTCGAATAGCCGAGGCCTACTTGGCCGTTCGCCAACGACGCCGTCGTGATTTTCAAACCGTTTAAACTGTTGACCTCGAGAAGCAAGGGAAAATCAGCCGTAACCTGGGCTAAGCTGCTATCCCGAACCTGCAATATAAACCTGAAGTTTCCCGCCGTCGCCGGAGTTCCCGAAATCAACCCCGCCGTGCTGACACTTACGCCGGAAGGCACTACACCACTCAACACCGAAAAAATGTAGGGAGGGGTACCGCCATTCGCCGCCAGCGAAGTGCTGTAGGCCGTCCCTTGTGTCGCTATCGGCAAGGATTGCGTGTTGAGCGTAATCTGGGAAAAACTAGGCAGTCCGCACAGCAGCGCAAGCAAAAGAGTTTGAGTGATTTTAGATAATGGCATAAATTAAGAAACGGTCTTCTGCCCTTCAGCATAGATCATTCGCTAATCTGTGGATTATGGTTACGTGGAACTGTTTCACCTTTTCTTTGCTCACCTTTTCGCTCTATGCGGAGGATCTCGAAGGCACCCTCGAAAAACGTATCGCCCAATCACCCGCCAAGGTTTTCCTCGCCGCCAAGAATTTAACGACCGGCAAGATCGTTGAACTTCGCGGCAACGAAAAGGTTCGGACCGCCAGCACGATTAAATTGCCTTTGCTTGTCGAGATTTACGCAGAAGCCAGCGAAGGGAAATTGAAGCTCGACGAAGAACTCATCATGCGTGAAGCAGACATGGTTTCCGGCAGCGGCGTCTTGCGCGAATTGACTGCCGGCACGCGCTTGAAGCTTCGCGACATCGCCAACCTTATGATTGTTGTAAGCGACAACACGGCAACGAACATGCTGATGGAACGTGTCCCAGCCGACGCTGTCAATGCGCGTATGGACAAGCTTGGTCTCCCCGCCACGCGGCTCATGCGCAAGATCCGTGGCGATGGCACGCAGCTCAAAGCCGCCCAAGGCTGGTCGAAGGCCGGAGAGATGGAAGACAACAAGAAGTTCGGAATCGGCAGCTCGACCGCTCTCGAAATGCTGCGTTTGCTCGAATTGCTCGCAGAGGACAAGCTTCCCGGCAGCAAGGAAATGATCGCCATTCTCAAGCGCCAGCAATACAAGGATGGCCTCGGACGCAAGCTGCCCGGTCTCACCATCGCCAACAAGACGGGTGCACTCGATCACCTGCGCAGCGATGTTGGCATTGTGTACACCAAGGGTGGACCGATTGCCATCGCCATCACGGTGGACGACATCCCCGCAATCGACTACGGGGAGGATAACCCGGGGCTTATCCTGATCGCCGATCTAGC
>JBKJSR010000217.1:0-9136 GCA_046594355.1 Bryobacter sp. | reverse complement strand
TACGCTGCATCTCCGCGAAGTCGAAAAACTCTCCCCAGCGGCGCCGCACGGGCGATTCAATCTGAATGGCTCCGATGGGAGTGACAACCCGGCCTGTCGTCGAATCCAGCAACGCGGTCTTTGCCTGATCGAGGCGAAATGTAGAGTGCCCTGCGGCAAGCGGCACCAGGTGCAACCCGCTGAGGGTCTGGGCGCAATCGCCGCAATCGTTGAAGAGATGACTTTCGGCTTGCATCAGAACGCGGCGCCGGTCCCCGGCCAGCAGCCTGATGGCGAGGTGGTTGGCAAGTGTGCCAGTTGGAAGCCAGACTGCGTACTCCTTGCCGAGGATCGCAGCCATGCGCTTTTCGAGTTGCTCCACCACCCCGCCACGCGAGTATTCGTCGGCGGCAAGCGAAGCAGATTTCGTCAGCGATTCAAGCAGACGAGCGTATTCGGCGGGCGTGTGCGGGATACCATCCCCATAGGCAAAAACGCGCTTGTCGGCTTCAGTGGCACCGAGAGGCGAGGCAAGAAGAGGTGTGGCGACAAAGCTCCTGCGCATCATATGAGGCGATCATAGCAAGCGCCAGGAGATCAGCTTGAGCTCGGTCATTTCTTCGATTGCGTAACGCGGGCCTTCCCTGCCCGTACCGCTTTCCTTAACGCCTCCATATGGCATCTGATCCACGCGGAAATTGGAGACGTCGTTGATGAGCACGCTGCCGGCCTGGATCTCGCGGGCACAGCGCCAGGCAGCCTGAAGGTTGTTGGTAAAGACACCTGCCTGCAAGCCGTAACGCGAATCGTTCGTCATTACGATCGCCTCATCGAGATAGTCGAAGGAATTGATGCCAACCACTGGACCAAAGACTTCGTCCTTGTGCAGCCTGCTGATCCGTTGGACATTGGTGAGGACAGCCGGTTGTAGTGTGGCGAAGTTGCGGCCTCCACCCACTTCGAGCGTTGCGCCTTCGCGAACAGCTTCGCCAATCCAGCCCTGCACCCGCTGCGCCTCTTCTTCGTTGATCAGGCTTGAGATTTCACAATCTTCTTCAAGCGGATGTGCGATCTTCAGCTTGCGGGATTCTGCGATAAAGCGATCCGTGAATCGGCGATGCAGGGACTTCGCGACATAGATGCGCTGCACGCTGATGCAGGTCTGTCCGGAATGAAAATACGCTCCGGTCACACAGGCGGAAACGGCGAGATCGAGGTCTGCGTCTTCAAGAACGATTACCGCGCCGTTGTTGCCCAGCTCGAGCGTCACTCGTTTCATGCCCGCTTTCGACTTTAAGCCAATACCCACTTCGGCACTGCCCGTAAAAGTGATCATGTGGATGGATGGCGCTGTCACCAGCGCATCACCCAGTTCCGCGCCCGGGCCTACGAGAACCTGCAGCGCGTCCTTCGGCAACCCGCAAGTGGCGAGAATGTTTGCAGCCTGAAGCGCGCAAAGCGGCGTGGCCGAAGCTGGCTTGTGCAGGATTGCGTTGCCGGCCGCGATCGCGGGTCCGATCTTATGCATGCTCAGGTTCAGTGGATAGTTGAATGGAGTAATGGCCGCGATGATGCCCAGAGGCTGCCGGATGGTACACGCCATACGCGCCTTGCCACCCGGTGCCGCATCCATCGGAATCTCTTCGCCACTGGTCCGGTGCGCCTCTTCGCCGCTGAACCAGAGTGTGGCCGCAGCTCGCTCCACTTCGCCCCTGGCTTCGCGAATTGGCTTGCCGCTTTCCAGCGCAACGGTTCGGGCGAGTTCTTCTTTCGCTTCGAGAAATTTGCGGCTGGCGGCGAAGAGAATCGCGGCTCGTTCGTCGCGCGTAAGTGCAGCCATGCTGCGCGCCGCCGCTTCGGCGCGAGTCAGAATGAGAGGTAGTTCGGAGACATCCGTTTCCGGAACTTCCGCAACTACCGCACCATCAAAAGCCAGTCGAACTTTTCGAACGCTCATACACTTCCGACTTTATCGCGTAACCTTCATCGAGGCGTATGACGACCGCCGGGCGCGTGCTCTGCTTGACCACCGCGAGATCTTCAAACACGACTACCCAGCGGGTTTCCCCGTCGAGACGAGTGACTTTGAGAAATGGCCAGCGGGCCCAGGATATAAAAATTTGCGCACTGTGCGAGCTTGCGGCTGTTCTTAGAGCAAGACCCGCTTCCACATCGGGAACGGGACGAAACAAACTTTCCGCGTCTTCGGGATCGAAGTAATCGAGCAGATTCACATCGAGAATTTTGACGAAAGCTCCACCGTCCACAAAGCCTCGAAAGCGAAAGGGCTGGTAGGTCGGCACAACATCCACCCGCCTCGGTGCAATGCCGTCGTAGACACGCGACGATAGCTCGGCCACAGCCTGCTGGCGAAAGGTATAGCGGGCACCCCACCACAGCAGGCAGAACGCGAGAACGATGCAGGCCGTCGGCCGACCCGAGGCCTTCTTCGCGCCAATTTCCCCGCTTACAAGATTGGCGAGAAAAGGGAAACTCAGCCCAATGCCCAGCAGCAGATAAATTACGGGATCGACGAATGATTCGATCTGTAGCGCGAAGGCCCGATCAGAAAAGGGCAGCAAAATTCGCGTCCCGCGATGAGTGAGAAAGTCGGTCAGGTCGTGCGCAATCACGCCCATCAGTGCAAGCAAAAAAGCCCCGCGAAAGGCCAGTTCGCGCCGCAAGACATACTTCACGCCCACCACCACTGCCAGCGCCATCAGCGGGGCGAAAAAGAGCGCGTGCGTGAAATGGCGGTGCCAGTTGAGGACATTGATATCGCCGGAAAGGAATGGCAAAACATCTACATCCGGGGCGCTGCCCGCAAAAAAAATAATCCACGCCCAATTTTTCGTGAGGCGCTTGGCACCCGCCTGCGCGATTGTGAATCCAATTGCAGTGTGTGTGACGGGATCCATGAATCAGGCTTTAACGGGCATGAGGATCGTGAGGGCCGACGCGGCAATTTCAAGTTCGGCGGGAAGCTCTCCACATTCTTCACCATCGACTTGCATATAGATCGGAGCGCCGTTGACAGCGCGCAATTCGAGACGGTCTACGTGGTGGACGTGTACGCCAGACATGCCCCGGTGCTGGTTGGTGAGCACACCTGCCAGATACTTCAGATAACGAACCGCGAATCGCCCCTCAAAGAGAACGGTCTCAAAATGAGCGTCGGTCAGGCTGATCGACTTCGCGATTTCCAGATCGCCGCCGTAATTGCGCACCCGGCTGGCCAAGGCGAAGCTGACGCGCGACTCCCCGTGCGAGGTCTTCACCATCAGCTCTGGCAGCACACGAAACGAAGCCGCCAGTCCGGCAATCCAGTAGGCAGCCTTGCCCAGCTTGCGCTTCAGCTTGAGGTCCACGTCACGCACGATTTGCGCGTCGACGCCGGCTCCTGCCATCGCGACAAAATACCGCGCCTCACCCTGGTGCGGGCGGCAAAGCCCCAGCGGGATGCGCTGCGGCTGCCAGGTCCCGCTTTGCCTGGCGGCGGCCAGCATGTTGGTTCCAATGCCCAGTTCCACGGCAAGACAATTGGCCGTGCCACCGGGAAGAACGCCTAGCGCTGTTTCGGACCATGCCAAGCCATTCACCACTTCATTGATCGTCCCGTCGCCGCCCGCCACAAACACCGTTTTAGCGCCACTCAAAACACATTCGCGGGCAAGCGCCCGCGCACTGCCCCGGCCAGTGGTCGGCAATGCTTCAACCGAAACATAATGCGCCCTCAATGTTTCGAGGGCAGCCGGGATCAATTGCGGATTGCGATGAATTTTCCCGGCGACGGGATTAAAGATCAGGTAATGGCTCAAGAGGTCGCTAAACTTATAGCTTAGCGTCCTTATGGCCAAAGCCGCTCATTCCATCGCGCAACGCATCACCGATTTGCGCTCCCAACTTGAACACCACGAGCATCTTTACTACGTGCTCGACGCGCCCTCGATCCCGGACGCGGAATATGACCTGTCGCTGCGCGAGTTGCGGGAGCTTGAGGACGCGCATCCGGAATTGCGCACCCCGGATTCACCCACGCAACGAGTCGGCGGCAAGCCCCGCGAAGGATTCGTCAAACTGCCCCACTCGGCTCCCATGCTCAGCCTGGACAACGCTTTGAACGAGGCGGAGCTGAGAGATTTCGACCGTCGTGTCCGCGAACTTCTTGGCGATGAGCCTTATCGATATGCCGCCGAATTGAAACTGGATGGGCTGTCCATGGCCGTTCACTTCGCGGAGGGCCGTATGACCAGCGCCATCACTCGTGGCGATGGCAGCGTGGGCGAAGACGTCACGGAAAATGCGCGAACGATCCGCAGCCTGCCTCTCAAAGTCAATGCCCGCGAGAGCTTTGAAACGCGCGGAGAAACCATCATCGGCCGCCGCGCCTTCGAACGATTGAATGAACAGCGTGAACAGGATGGCCAGCCACTCTACGCCAACCCAAGGAATTCCGCGGCGGGCTCGCTGCGAGTGCTCGACCCCACCATCACGGCGGCGCGGCGACTCGAATTCATGGCGTATTTTTATCTCGTTGGCGGCGAGCCGGCCATGGATAGCCACTGGGCTTCGCTCGACCATTTGGGCTCCCTCGGCTTCAAAGTCAACCCGATGCGCAGGCTGTGCAAGGATGTAGACGAGCTGATCTCCTTTTGCCGGGAATTCGACCAGCGCCGCGATAGCCTGCCCTACGAGATTGACGGAGTTGTCGCCAAAATCGATTCGATCGCGCAACAGCGAAAGCTAGGCTACACGTCCAAATTTCCGCGCTGGGCCATTGCATACAAATACGCGGCACGCCAGGCGGAAACGGTAGTCGAAGACATCCGCGTGCAGGTTGGCCGGACAGGCGCCCTGACGCCGGTGGCCGTATTGCGGGAGGTGCCCGTAGGCGGTGTAACGGTGTCGCGGGCAACGCTGCACAACGAAGAAGAGATCTTGCGTCTCGGGCTCAAAATCGGCGACACGGTGCGCGTAGAGCGATCGGGCGACGTGATCCCGAAAGTCGTTTCGGTAGTCAAGGCCGCTGAGAATGGCCGCACCTTTTCCATGCCACGCGAGTGTCCGGTCTGTGGCAGTGGAATCCAGAAACTCGAAGGCGAAGTCATCCTCCGCTGCCTCAACATCAACTGCCCCGCAAGGCTCAAACAAAGCGTCGAACACTTTGCCGCACGCAACGTGATGGACATTGATGGCATGGGTGAGGCACTCGTGGAGCAACTGGTCGATCAAGGTCTCGTCAGGAATATCGCAGATCTCTACGACCTCAGGCAGGAACAACTCGAAGCCCTCGAACGCATGGGCAAAAAGAGTGCCGCGAAGATCATGCAAAACCTGGATGCCTCCCGCAAGCGTCCGCTGTCGCGTCTGATCAATGGCCTCGGCATCAGCTTTGTAGGCGAACGTACGGCGCAAATTCTGGCCGATACCTTTTGCGATCTCGACAAAATTGCGGAGTTGTCGGGAGATCGGCTCCAGGCCGCTGAAGAAGTTGGCCCCAAGGTGGCCGCAGCGATCCGGCTCTATTTCGGAGACGAGCAAAATCGTAAACTGATCGAGCGCTTGCGTAATGCCGGTCTGAGCTTCACGCAGGAATTGCGCACCAGGGCAGTAGGGCCGCTAGCCGGCCTGACTTTCGTTTTGACGGGAACATTCCCGGTGCTGAAGCGGGAAGAAGCAAAGGCTCTCATCGAAGAAGCCGGCGGCAAAGTAGCGGGCAGTGTTTCGAAGAAAACCAGCGTGGTCGTCGCCGGTGAAGAAGCCGGCTCGAAGCTGGACAAGGCCAGCCAGCTTGGAATCGAAGTGATCGATGAAGCTGAATTGCTGCGCAGGCTGGGGAAGCAATAGAGCATGAAAACGTTTTTTGCGAAACTGGTGGCCCTTGGGCCTTTGGGGCTATTCGTTCTGGCCTTACTCGATTCGACGGGCGTCCCGCTTCCTGGCGGTGTGGATGCCCTGCTGGTGCTGCTTGCCAACCAGGTTCCCGCAAGCGCGTATTGGTGCGCGACTCTCGCGACGATCGGCTCGCTGATTGGTTCCATGATCCTGTTTACAATCGCCCGCCGTGGGGGCAAGAAGTACCTTGAAAAAGTTGCCGGTGGTTCACGCGGAATGAAGTTCCGCACCTGGTTCGCACGCTACGGACTGATCACGGTATTCGTGCCCTGCATCTCGGTAATTCCGCTACCGATGAAGCCTTTTGTCGCCTGCTCGGGAGTCCTCGGTATGCGGCGGTCTCATTTCCTGCTTGCTGTACTGCTGGCCCGCGTGCCGCGCTATTTCTTTCTTGCCTGGCTGGGACAACAGATGGGCGTGCATGCCCTCGACTGGATCAAGGCCCACACACTCCATTTTGCGTTAGGCCTTGGCTTATTGGGCCTGGTGCTCTTTCTGCTGGCCCGCACAGCCAATCAGCTCACCCCCGCTAGCAACTCAGAGTAAAGCGCACCTCGATCAAACACCACACACTACACTCGCGTGCGACTCACATTCTTGCGTCCACCACTCTTCCTGCTGGCACGCACAGCCAACCAACTCACCCCCTCCAGCGACTCAATGTAAAGTGCACCTTGATCAAACACCACATACTACACTCGCGTGCAACTGACATTCTTGCGCCCGCCCCTCTTGCCGCTAGCCCGCACAGCCAACCATATCAGCCCCGCTAATACCTCGACCTCATAAATGCGTTCGTATGTCGGCAGCCGATTACACGGCCTCCGCGATACCGGGCCGCGACCGTTAGGGAGTCGGTCTTGGCGGTCAAAGCACTAGCGACTCAATGTAAAGCGCACCTCGATCAAGCACCACACACTCCATTCACGTTGCGACTCGAATTCTTGCGCCCACCGCTCTTCCTGCCCACCCGCACAGCCAACCAATCACCCCCGCTAGCGACTTAAAGTAAAGCGCACCTCGATCGGAGCTTCCACTTCCACCGCTTGCTGGTTCAACGTGGTTGGCGAATAAACCCATTGCCGCACCGCATCGAGCGCCGCCTGCACCAGCAGCGGATGCCCGCTCAACACTCGCAACTGTGCGATGCGGCCTTCGCGGGTGATGATGCCGTGCAACTGCACAACTCCCTCAATCCGCATGCGCCGGGCCAATTCCGGGTAGAGCGGCTGAACGCGAAGCAACATCTTGGAAGCCAACACATTGCCACCCACCTGCACGCGCACCGCCTGCACTGGCTTAGCAATTTCTCTCAATTCGAAAACCGGTGGCGCTGCGGCACGAGGCGCCTCCGGGCTGCCCACAATGCCGTCGGGCACACCAACCGGTCCTCCCGCGACCGGCGGCAAGGCAGATACCATCGCTTCCATCGAGCTTCGTGAATCGGCCAATTCCAGGCGATGATTCGTAGGCGGCACATAAACGAATGGACGCGGCTTCACCAATGCCGTCGCGCTACGTTCGATGCTGGTCGAGAGAATTTTCATGGCCTCCCTAAACCTGGGAGCCGGCGGCGGAATACGCAATTCAGGAAGCTCCGGCTGCGCAATCGGCATCATCATCCCGGCCACAAAGAGCCCACTCACCACACCGCATTGCAGCAGCAGAGAGCTTGAAAAACTAAGTGCGCCGCGCCTGTTGCCACCACCAGCCATTGCCGTTTCAAACATGTCTTTCGCCTCCTGCCCAATCAGACAACAACGCCGGGCGCCAAGTTCCCATAAACTGTACATGTCATGCAATCGATCAGCCGCCGCGCCCTCCTGGGCACACCCTTCGTTTTCGCCATCCACGCCAGCGCCAAGACCATCGAAGTCAAGGTCAAAGAGATCCGCGCTAGCTACGAGGATTTCAAGTACCGCACGCCCATCAAGTTTGGTGGCAACGTGGTAGACCGCGTGACGATGCTAAACGTCGACACCATCATCGAAGACGGACTCGGCAAGTCGCAAAAAGGCTACAGCTCGATGTCGATGGGGAACGTATGGAGCTTTCCCTCAAAGGTGTTGAGCTACGACGAAACGCTCGCGGCGATGAAACTTCTTGCAACCGCGATCGAGCGCATTACGAATCAGTCGGGCGCAGTCGGCCATCCGGTGGACATCAACGCCGCCCTCGAAGAAGAGTACCTGAAAGCGGCGGCGCGCATCTCGCAAGAGCAAAAGTTGAAAGAAGCAATCCCCAAACTTTGCACGCTGGTCGTTGCCAGTCCCTTCGACGCCGCCATTCACGATGCCTATGGCAAACTGCTCGGCCGCAGCACTTACCAGACTTACGGGCCCGATTGCATGCGCAAAGATCTAAGTCATTACATCGGTGCGGAGTTCAAGGGCGAATATCTTTCTAAGTATGTACTGCCGAATCCAAAGCCGACCATGCCGCTTTATCATCTGGTGGGTGCCGTCGACACGATTCTCGAAAGCGACATCCAGAAGAAAGTCGGCGATGGATTGCCGGAGACCCTGCCCGAGTGGATCCGCTTCAACGGTCTGCGTAACATCAAAATCAAGTTGAATGGCGAAGACTTGAAGTGGGACGTCGAGCGCGTAATGCGTGTAGACGCCGCCTGTGTCGAGACCATGCCCACGATCGGCCGCAAGGCCTGGGTTTACTCGCTCGACTTCAACGAAAAGTGTCCGAATGTCGCCTACCTGCTCGATGTCCTCAAGAGCATTGAGAGCAAAAATGCCGGCGCATACCGGCGCATTCAATATGTCGAGCAACCCACGAAACGCGACCTAAATTCCGACCGCGCCAACGTCATGCACGAAGCGGCGAAGCTGAAGCCGGTCGTCATCGACGAATCGCTGACCGACAAAGAGAAGCTGATGCTTTCCCGCGATATGGGCTACTCGGGTACTGCCCTCAAGGCGTGCAAAGGGCAGAGCCAGGCGCTGCTCATGGCAGCCGTGGCTCAGAAGTACAAAATGTTTCTCTGTGTGCAGGATCTCACCTGCCCCGGAGCCAGCCTCATCCACTCCGCCGGGCTTGCGGCGCATGTCCCCGGCGTCGCCGCGATCGAAGCCAATGCGCGGCAATACGTCCCGATCGCGAATCGCGGCTGGGAAGCCAGGTTCCCCGGCATCTTCCATATCAAGGACGGTCTGATCAAGACTGGCGATCTCAAGGGCAAAGGCCTTTCCGCGGTCGCATAGGGGCAACAGACTTTGGCACGGGAATTGCTCTGTCTTAGTACAGGAGT
>JBKJSR010000157.1:0-10068 GCA_046594355.1 Bryobacter sp. | reverse complement strand
GTCCGCTACCAGTTGCCCGGCGAAGTCACCTTCACGGGCCTGCACATCCACAGGGGAAACGCGGGCATCAACGGTCCGGTCGTAATCGGTACAACAATTAGTGGCGGCAGCCCTGTTGTCGATGCCACTGGCCGTGGCGAAATCCTGCGGCCCGTTGAAGTGGCGGCTGGTTCGGCGAATGTCGCGGTGCTCGAAGACTTGCTCCAGAATCCCGCCGGCTACTACCTCAACCTTCACAGCACCGTATATCCCGGTGGCGTCATCCGTGCCCAATTGACGCGCGCCGAGCGCAGGGTCTACGGAGCGATGCTCACACCTGGCAACGAAGTTCCAGCCGTAAATTCACAGGCTCGCGGCATCGGCTTTGCCACCTTTCTCACTTCTCTCAATGCAAGCGGAGAAGTGATCAGCAGCGAAGTCACTTTTGACTTGAACTATTCGGGTTTCACCCCAGGGCTGGTCTTCACCGGCATGCATTTCCATAATGGTTTTGGCGGAACCAACGGTCCAGTCACGATCAACTCGGGCCTTGCCGCTGCGCAAAACATCACGACCGGAGCATCCGGCACCGGAACCCTGAAATATGTGGTCGACGTCAATGTGGCGACACCGGCGGCGGTCAACACCATTCTCGGAATCTGGAAAGATCCCGGCTCAGCCTACTGGAATCTACACACCACTACGAACCCTGGCGGTGAGATTCGCGCCCAGTTGCGCGGTACAGAGGCGATCTCCTTTACAACCCAGATGTCCACGGCAAATGAAGTGCCGGCCATCGTCGGCCTCGATGCCTCCGCCGGAGCTTCCTTCGGCATGCACCTATTGCGCAGGCCCGATGGCAGCGCCATGGCAGCCTATACGGTTTTCGATGTAAACCATCGCTTCCCCGGCGAGACTACCTTCACCGGGCTCCACATCCACAATGGCCCGGCAGGTGCCAATGCGCCGGTAACCATCGATAGCGGCATCCGCGCCGGAGCTACCGTGCTCAGCGCCACAGGTGCCGGAAACATTTATCGCACCGCCATCATGGCAACCGATGCTCAGCTTGCAGGCCTGAATCAGGTGCTCATGAATCCGGACAACAACTACCTCAACCTGCACACCACGGTAAATCCTGGTGGGGCGGTTCGTTCGCAAATCGCCCGTCTGAACACTGCGGCTCCTACTGTTGAAATCGTCATCAGCGCGATCTCCGACGTCAACCAGCGCCGCTTGGCACCCGGCGGTTTGATGACCATCTTTGGAGCCAACCTCTCAGAATTAGGCGGCAACCTCGACGGTTGGCAAGCGGGCCGCCTCCCTTCGTCGCTCAACGGAACGAGTGTTGATGTCGGTGGCAAGGCTGCTGCAATCCTGCATGTCGATCCGCGCTTCATCCTGGCTCAAGTTCCGGTTGATGCGGCAATGGGAGAAACCGATCTTGTAGTCAAGAATTCCAATGGTTCGAGTTCCAACTTCCGTGTCACGGTGGCACGTGTCGCCCCTGGTGTTTTCTTCGATCAGATCAGCAGCGACGGAAACCGCGCTGTCGCTTACAACGTCGGCGACGGCTTGCAAGTCACCAAAGAAAATCCGGCCCCCGCCGGCATGATGGTTGGTGTCTTCGGTACGGGCTTTGGCATCGTCAATCCCCGCCAGGAAACTGGCCAGGTTGTGATCGGACCCATGGAGCGATTCGCGAATGTTACGGTCACGGTTGGTGGCCGCGAAGCTCGCGAAGCACTTACCGTCCTGATTCCCGGCTATGTCGGATTCAGTCAGACAATCTTTACCACCCCGGCCGGTCTGAGTGGCCCTCAAGTGCTCGAAATTGAGTACATGGGAGTCAAATCCAACCGCACCATCCTCTACATGCGCTAACACTAGGGAATGGAATTTTTCAGCAAACTGCAACTGCGCTTTCTCGGCGCAGTGCAGTTCCTGACAGTAATCCCTGTTTCAAGATCAACGGTGCCGGTTCACGAATCGGCACCGTTTTTTCCTTTTGTAGGGGCAATCGTCGGGTTGCTGTCGTCACTGCCGATGGCCTGGCTGCCCTTGCCTTCAGGCATCGAAGCCGCGATCACTCTCTCCATCCAACTCCTGCTCACCGGAATGCTGCATGAAGATGGTCTCGCCGACATTGCCGATGGAGTTCGCGCCGGACGGACGCGCGAAAAAATGTTCGAAATCATTAAGGACAGCCGCATTGGCACCTATGGTGCCTCGGCGCTTTGCGTCGCCTTGATCCTGCGCTGGCAAGGCCTCGCTCTCGTCGCCGATCACGCTCGCAGCCCCTGGATGATGATGGCTCTCGTCGCCGCCAGCGAAGGCCTCTCGCGTTGCGCCATCCTTTGGCTTGGTCTTGTCACCCCGGCGGCCAGACAAGGCATGGGAGCTTACCTGAGCGAGCACCTCGGCAAACTGACAACGGTCGCGTCGCTGCTGCAGGCCACGCTTTTCGTGTCCTTCCTCGATCTCAGTTCCGCACTTTGGCTGCTTGGCGGGCTCATGGCAATGGTTGCTCTCGCCCGGCATTACTTCATGCTGCGTCTGGGCGGCGTAGTTGGAGATTGTTTTGGCGCACTGCAGCAGGCTTGCGTCATCTATTGTCTAGTGGTGTATGCATGGCCGAACTCCTGATCCTTCGGCACGGAGAGCCAACTCTTCGTGGTGTTTTCCTTGGCTCTCTCGATCCCGGCTTGACCGAACTTGGACGCATCCAGGCGGCATCCATCCTCGTCGGCCCGGACTTCGCCATCTATTCGAGTCCTCTGCGCCGGGCTTGTGAAACAGCCCAAATTCTCGGTCGTCCTTTCAAAGTAATCGATCATCTGCGTGAGATCGATTACGGCCCCTGGGAAGGCTTATCCTGGACTGAGATTGAATCCCGCTTCCCCGCCGAAGCCGAACGTAAAATGCGGGATTGGCTTGGCTACACCGTGCCAGGAGCGGAAAGCTGGGCAGACTTCCGCCAGCGCGTTGCAGGCACGCTAGGCGAAATCAGGACACCCGCCCTCGTAATTGCCCACCTCGGCGTAAACTCCGTCCTTCGTGAATCGATCACCGGGCAACCGGCTATCGAATTCCAGCAAGACTACTGTGAGATCGTGAAATTGATAACGTGAACACTGAACTAGCCAAAGAAATTGATGCCCGCTGGAATTCCCGCACCAAACCGCTGGGGAGCCTCGGAAGATTAGAGGACTTGGCGCGCGACTATTGCCTCATACGCGAAGCACGCCTTCCAAAATTCGAACGCCAGGGCCTATATCTCTACGCTGCCGACCACGGCATCACCGAAGAAGGCATCAGCCTCTACCCAAAAGAAGTCACCAGGCAAATGATGGCCAACTTCGAGGCTGGAGGCGCGGCAGTCAATATCCTGGCCCGTCAGCACGGTGTCGAGGTAAAGATCATCGACGCTGGCGTGGGCACGGGCACAAAGAATTTCGCTCGCACGGCCGCAATGTCGCCTGAGGAATGCGATGCACATCTCGAAGCTGGCCGCAGTGATGCGCGCGAGGCATCCGGGAGATTCGACCTCGTCGGTATCGGCGAAATGGGGATTGGAAACACAACCGCCGCAGCCGCAATGCTGGCCGCCATCACTGGGCTAGGTGGAAGCGAAGTGGCCGGACGGGGCACTGGTCTCGACAATGACGGCGTCCGCCATAAGGCAGAGGTGATCGACGCAGCCATCGCGCATCACAAACTTTCACGGGCTCCGGCCAGGAGAGTACTTGAGACCGTAGGTGGCTTTGAAATCGCCAGAATGGCAGGCTTCCTTTTGGAAGCTCACCGATTGAAACTACCAGTCATGCTGGATGGATTCATCACCGGGGTAGCCGCTTTGGCTGCATTCCAGATGGAACCACAAACTCGCGGAGTCATCTTCTTCTCCCATCGCTCTGCCGAGCGCGCGCATGGCCTGCTCCTTGAAGAGCTGGACGGAGACCCGATTCTCGATCTTGGAATGCGCCTCGGTGAAGGCAGTGGTGCCATCCTCGGCATGCATCTGCTAGCTTGTGCGATGAGGCTCTATCTCGAAATGGCTAGTTTTGAATCGGCTCACGTAAGCCGGAGTGATGCATGAAACTTTTTCTTTTGTCCCTGACTCTGTGTTCTTCGGTATTGGCACAAGAGGCGCGTCTCGAATCGCTGCGCAACTTGGGCAAGGCGTTTTACGAAAACCCGACTACCCAAAAAGAAGCTGCCGTCACGCTCAAACAGGCTCTCGATCTCGCTCCGAAGTCTGCGCGTGAACGCCTGAACTATGGCCTCGCGCTATTGCGGGCCGGCCAGGCGCAAGAGGGCATTGCAGAACTGCTTACCGTCCAAAAAGAAAAGCCGGAGTTGCCGCACACCTGGTTCACCATCGGCATCGAGTACAAGAAGCAGGGCGAGACCCAAAAGGCGCTCGAACAAATGCGCGGGGCGGCCAGGCTCGACCCTCGCGAGCCGATCCTCCACTACAATCTCGGTGTTCTGCAAAAGCAGCTTGGCGACAACAACGCCGCCACCGCTGCCTTTGAGCGGGCTTCCAAACTCGATCTCAATCTCGCCGCCGCCCACTTCCAGCTCTTCAACATGTACCGTCAGGCGGGCCGTGCAAACGAAGCCAAACAGCAGCTTGAACTCTTTCAGGCGCTGAAAAAACAAACCGAAGGTGCCGCCGTCGCCGAAGACGTCGACTGGAGTCAATACTCGGAAATTTACGATCCCAAACCGGCCCCGCCACCCCGCGACAAAACTCTTCTCAAATGGCAGGAGCGCAAGCTCGCCGACTCCTGGCAGGGAGCGATCCCCTTTGGCGACCGGGCAGTCTATTGGGACGGGCTCGGTATCAGCCTCGGCGGCAAGCGCATCGCCAGTGTGGCGGGAGTGCGTAGTATCGCCGCCGGCGATTACGACAACGACGGCCTGATGGACCTTTGCGTTGTGGCGGGCGAAATGCCCCTGCTGCTCAAAAACACAGCCAGCGGCTGGAAGCAGATCCCACTTCCTGCCCGAGGCGCTTTCAACAAATGTGTCTGGCTCGATTACGATCACGACTACGATCTCGATCTCATCGTGCTCGGCGATCAGCAAGTCCTCTTGCGCAATCAAGGCAGCGCCGGCTTTACCGACCGCAGCGCGGATTTCCCCTTCGCACCCGGTCAAGCTGTCGATGCGATTGCCACCCGCGTAGTTCCCGACACCCGTGGCTTCGATTTGATTGTCAGCTACGCCGAAGGCGAGGGCGTCCTCTATCGCGACCTGCTTCTCGGCAAGTATGCCCGCGAAGCGCTGCCCATCCTGCCGGCAGCTTCAAAATATCTTGCCGTCGCAGACCTCGATCAGGACAGCTCCCTCGATCTCGTTTTCACTGTAGACGACGCGGTGATGTTCAGTTCCGGCCTGAAGAAAGCGACCGCAGTCGCAGGCCTCAAAGGGCAGGCGGTGATCGCCGACCTGCGCAACGACGGCCGTTATGAAATCGTATCCGGAGCGGCCGCTCTCGATCTCAACGCCGATGGCAAGACAGATCTGGTCGAGCGGAAGTCCACCGGATGGGTCGAACGGCTCAACCTCACTCCGGTCACCAATAAGGTGATCCGCATCACCCTCGAAGGCGTCAAGAATATCCGCAGCGCACCGGCGGCCGAGATCGAATTGCGTGTCGGCGGGCTGTACCAGAAGAAACTCTACACGGGCTTCCCGGCGATCTTCGGTGTTGGCAAGGCAACACAAGTGGAAGTAGTGCGCATCACCTGGCCCAACGGCCTCATCCAGAACGAAATGAAGCAGGCCGTCGCCACTCCGCAACGCTACAAAGAGGCGCAACGGCTCTCCGGTTCCTGCCCGATTGTCTGGACCTGGAATGGCGAAAGCTTCGAATACATCACCGACGTTCTCGGCGTGGCACCGCTGGGTGCCAGTGCCGGTAACGGAGCTTTTTTCACCGCCGACCACGATGAATACATCTCGATCGCGGGTGAACAGTTGAAGCCAAACGACAAAGGCAAACTGGAGATTCGCCTCACTGAAGAATTGAGCGAGGCCGCCTATTTCGATCAGGTACGGCTACTCGCCATCGACCATCCGGCTAACACAAAAATCTATTCGAACGAAAAATGGAAGACTCCGCCATTCCCGGAATTCCGGCTCTATGGCGTGCGCGATCCGATCCACGCCAGGCGCGCCGTAGATCATCTAGGTAACGATGTCACCGCTCTTCTCGCGGCGCGCGATCGCACTTATCCCAATGCCTACCGGCGCAACACCGCTGGCGTAGCAGAGCGCCACATGCTCACTCTCGATTTCGGAACTGCCGCGCAAAAGAACAACGCCATCCTGGTCCTCGATGGTTGGGTCGATTGGGCCGATGGTTCCACTTTCCTCGCCGCCGCGCAAGAAGGCCCCGGCCTCCAGGCACCCTTGCTTCAAGTGAAAAACAGGAAAGGCGAATGGGTCACTGTGATCGAAGACATGGGCATGCCTTCCGGCAAACCTAAAACCATCGTCGTCGACCTTACGGGCAAGTTCCTCAGTGCGAACCGCGAGGTCCGCATCATTACCAACCTCTGCGTTTATTGGGATGAAATCTTTCTCTCGGAGGGTAGCGGCAAACCCGGCTACCAGCAAACCGCCATGAACCCGAGCGAAGCGTCATTGAGCTTTCGCGGCTTCTCCCCTTCAACCATTCATCCAGAACGCAAACAGCCCGAAGAGTTCAGCTACCCCAACCCCGAACCCACCTCGCTTTGGAATCCAACTCCCGGCCTGTATACCCGCTATGGCGAAGTGACAGAACTCGTAGCTAAGCTCGACGACCAACTGGTCGTCATGGGTTCTGGCGATCAGTTGCGGCTTCAGTTCGACACCGCGCACCTGCCGCCTCTCGCGGAAGGCTGGCGCCGGGATTATCTGTTGCACGTCGATGGCTGGGCCAAAGACCGCGACGCCAACACCGCTTATTCGCAGAACGTCGAACCGCTTCCCTTTCACGGGATGAGTGGTTATCCATATAAGCTAGACACAGAAAGATCTCCGGGAGAGACCGGGCAGCGGCGCTTCAACACAAGACCCGCGCTCAGGCTCCTTCGCCCGCTGCATCGATAAAGGTAGTTCTTAGAATGTCTTTGCTTCATCGTGTTTTATGGGGCGGCCTTGCCCTGCTGCTCTTGAATAGCGCCTATCTGGCGGCATTTGCACAGGCCAACATTTTCTATATGGCCAATGTGCTGCTGCACATTTTTGGCGGCGCGATTCTGGTGGTGGGCTTGATTTTCATCCTGAAGCGGGAGAACAAAATTGCCGCCGCGCTTTTGTCGTTATCAATGGGCATCGGGACTTGGCTAGCCATTACCGGCAACACTTCGGACAAAGCCTGGGTCCTCGCGGCGCATATCGCCGTTGCGGTTGCGGGCGTCGCCTGGATCAGCCGGCAACACCGCGTCGCACTCGCCTGCCTCTCGATGCTCCCCCTGGCAACTTACTTCTACGATCGCGCCTACTACGCACCCAGCCAGAGAATTTCCAACCGCACGATCACGATCCCCACCTCCATGCACGAAGAAGGCGCAGGCCCCAAGAGCCCCTTCTGGCCTTCTCCGGCAAACACCGACGTCAACACCACCATCCCCTCCAACTTCTTCATGGATTCCAAGCTTTGCGGCGAATGCCATAAAGACATCTACGAACAGTGGAACAGTTCCGTCCATCACTTCGCCAGCTTCAACAACCAATACTACCGGCGTTCTATCGAGCACATGCAAGAGACCCAAGGCTCCACACAAGCTTCAAAATGGTGTGCCGGTTGCCATGACCACGCGGTCTTCTTCAATGGCCGCTGGGAGAAGCCGATCAAAGATCAGGTCAACACTCCCGAAGCGCAAAACGGACTGGGTTGCGTCTCCTGCCACTCCATCGTTCATGTCAATGGCAGCGTCGGCAACGGTAATTTCGTCATCGAATATCCGCCTCTCCACGATCTGGCCTCGAGCCGCAATAAGTACATCCGCATCCTCGATAACTTCCTGACTTACGCCGATCCGGAGCCCCATCGCAAGACCTTCATCAAGCCCTTCATGCGCGAACAATCGGCCGAATTCTGCTCCACCTGTCACAAGGTTCACCTTGATAAGCCGGTCAATGATTACCGCTGGCTGCGCGGCTTCAATGATTACGACAACTGGCAGGCTTCCGGTGTCTCGGGTCAAGGCGCACGCAGCTTTTACTACCCCCAAAAGCCCAGCACCTGCAACGATTGCCACATGCCGATGGTCGCTTCGACAGACCCGGGCAACCACAAGGGCATGGTCCGGTCCCATCGTTTTGCCACCGCGAATACGGCGGTCGCCCATGTCAACGGCGACCAGAAGCAGCTCGATGAAACAGTGAAATTCCTCAAGAGCGGCTTCGTCACGGTCGACCTTTTCGCCATCACTCCAGTCGAAGAATTCAAGGGTCAAGCGCCGATGATGCGCAAGTCGGGCGACGCGCCACGACTCAACTCCACCATGGCAGTCGGCGAAGAGGCCGAAAGCGCGGGTCAGTATTTTATCCGCGAAGTGTCCAAGGTCGCCGCCCCCATAGACACGGCGAAGGTCACCATTGAGCCAGGCACTACCGTTCGACTCGACGCCGTTGTCCGTACCCGCAAGATGGGCCACTTCTTTCCCGGCGGAACGGTTGACGCTTATGACCTATGGCTGGAAGTGCAAGGCAAGGATGCCGACGGCAAGGTGTTCTTCTGGTCCGGCCAAGTCGAAGACGAGGGCAAGGGGCCCGTCGACAAAGGCGCGCATTTCTATCGCAGCTATCTGCTCGACAAAGACGGCAACCACATCGACAAACGCAATGCCTGGCAGGCTCGCAGCGTCCTTTACGTGCGCCTGATCCCCCCCGGCGCCGCCGACACGATCCACTACCGCGTGCAGATTCCAAAAAACGCAAAAGCTCCTTTCCGTTTTGAAGCCAAACTCAACTACCGCAAGTTCGCCCATGTCTACAACGAGTTCTCATACGAGAAACGGCCCGATGTTTCCGGCCGCTTCAAGAATGAAGTCCCCGTGATTCCGATCGTTACCCTCGCCAGCGCCATAGCCGAAGCTGGCGCCGGAGCGACCAACTGGAAGCCCACAGTCACGAAGAAGGACCGCGAACGCTGGAACGACTGGGGCATTGGTCTGCTTTTGCAGGGCGATCTCAAGGGCGCTGAATACGCCTTCCAGCGCGTCACCGAGGCCGAACCGGATTATGCCGACGGCTGGCTCAATGTCGCGAGAGCTCTCATCCAGGAAGGCGAAACAGAGGCCGCTAAAGGCTACATCGGCAAAGCCCTGGCTCGAGATGCAAAGCTGGGCCGCATCCATTTCTTCAAGGCCATGACCGAAAAGGCCGACGGCGATTATGATGCCGCTCTAGCCTCGCTTCGCAAGGTCGAGGAGCAGTACCCGCGCGACCGGGTGATGCTGAATCAGATGGGGCGCATTCTCTTCCTGAAGCGCGAATACGCCAGTGCCGTAAAGTACCTCGAGCGCGTGCTGCTCATCGACACAGAAGACGTCCAGGCCCACTACAACCTCATGCTGGCTTATCGCGGACTCGGCGACAACCAGAAAGCCGCCTATGAAGAAAAACTATTCCGCCGTTTCAAGGCCGACGAATCTTCACAGGCGATCACCGCCAAGCCTCGCCTGTTGAGCCCCGAAGACAACAACGAGCGGCAGACCATCCACGACCACGAAAGCGGAAAACTTAGATGATATTTTGGCTTCTCCTAAGCGCACTCGCGCTAGAAGCACAACCGACCGGAATCGTCTTCCGCGAGGCTGGCAACGAAGCGGGCATCCGCTTCATTCACAACTCCGGCCGGGCCGGCAAGAAATGGCTCCCCGAAACGATGGGCAGCGGTGTCGTCTTCTTCGATGCCGATAGCGACGGCTGGCCAGACCTGCTCCTGCTCAATTCCAAAGACTGGGCGCCGCGCGGCCGCAAGAGCCTCAGCGCTCTCTATCGCAACAACAGGAACGGAACCTTTACCAACGTCACGGCCGGCAGCGGCCTCGATGTAGAATCCTTCGCGATGGGCGGCGCCGC
>JBKJSR010000061.1:0-3997 GCA_046594355.1 Bryobacter sp. | reverse complement strand
TCACAGATCAGTAAGCCTTTTGCTACTTCTTTGTGAGAAATCCGGGTTAGCGGCGTGGCGGAGCGGGCGGCGTAGTAAGCAGGCGCATCAGTCGTCGCTCAGTCCCGAGTGAACGGTAAACTTTGATTCATGGATGACCAGACCATTCAACGAACAGTCTATGAGCGGGCAGCCGTGACGCATCAGCGGATTGTCTAGAAGATCAGCTTGAGCGCTAACTGAATTTCGCGCGGCTTTGGACTGAACGCGGTCGCCGTCACGACGCCAAACGTTGCCGCATTGACGCTCGTTCCCGGACCAGCAAAGGTCGGGGTGTTGGTCAGGTTGAAGGCCTCCGCGCGGAACTGGAGCTTCATGCTTTCCCGCACCTTGAAGTCCTTGAACACGGAAATGTCAATGTTGAACACGGAGTCGCTATGCACATTCGGTAGGGTGCGCGACACAGTGCCGAGGGCATAGGGTACGGGCTGGTCAAACGCGGCGGTGTTGAACCAGCGGCCGAGAGTTGGATTATCCAGCTTCGCCTGTTGTCCCGCAACCACGTCGGGCCGGTTTCCTCCGCCGACCACCGTGGCCGACAAAGAAAGTGGCGTTCCGCTCTCTATGGTCATGATTGGATTCATCTGCCAGCCGCCGAGGATGAACCGCTTTGCGACGTTGCCGCTCTGGCCAAAGGGCAGTGCCCACAGCGCCGTTAAAACCATGCGTTGTGGAACGTCTTCGGCCGCCTTCGATCTTTCGGCCCGCAAATTCAGCCAGTTCTGCGCACCGCCGATGTTGTTCCCGCCGGGACGGATCTGTCCCGTCGCATTGCCATCGTCGAGCAGTTTGGACTTCGTGTAGGCCATCAGGATGGAGAAGCCTTGGGAAAAGCGCTTTTCAACTTTGACCGCGAGTGCGTGATAGATGGAATTGTGAAGGTAGGAGTAGCCCCCGTTCACGCCGGTGAACTGCGGATAGGGCAACAGACTCTGCATCCGCGTGATGGTCTGGCCACTGAGCGGACCGGTCGCGATGGTGCCAAAAAATGGATTGGGGACCGATTGCGCCAATTGGGTTTCCAGGAGCCGGTTCTCATCGGAGATGACATTCAGTTGGCGCGAAGCGCCTTGCGTGCGCGTTCCTTTGTTGCCCACCCAAGCCGCTTCGAGCAACCAGTTGTTCCAAGGCTCAAACTGCACAGTCGTGTTCCACTGCTGGCTGTAGCCGCGGTTGAGGTTGCGCAACTGCCCGGCGATCGTGGTGCCGACTCCCGTCAGCGCTCCCAAGGCAGCGCCGGCCGGACTCGTGATTCCATTCGGGAAAGGATTGCTCAGCAGATGAAACGGCGTAAGGCCGCCATCCTGGGTGGTTACCATCGGTGTATCAAAGGAGAAGCCGGTGGTGGTGGGGCCAATGAACGGATGCGTGGGAATGTAGAGCAAGCCGTAGCCACCGCGCACCACCACCTTGGGACCCGCGCGATATGCGAACCCGAAGCGCGGCGCCCAATCATTATAGTCGGGCACGGTAAGATTGCGGTCCAGCCCGCCGACTCCCGGGAATACCAGCCCGCCCTTCAAGTTCTGCCCGTTCGCTTTGATCGGCGAGGTCACATTGGGATCGAAGTTGGCGAGGACGTTGTAGCGGTCGGTCAAAGGTGATTCATACTCCCAACGCACGCCAAGATTGAGCGTCAGATTGCTCGTGATCTTCCAGTCTTCCTGAAGAAAGAGAGCGTTGTACTTGAGGCTCTGCGTGCGGTCCTGAGTGAGATTGACGGATGCCGAGGCGGGAGTTCCCAAGAGCATCGACGCTACGCCGTAGCCCGAGGTATTCGTCGCCAGTAGCGGATTTGGGCCTTGCGTGAAGCCCCGGTTGAAGCCGAAGTTGCCGCTGGAGTTGCCCCGGCCCCACGGATTGATCGAGTAATAGCGCTGCTCGCCTCCGAACTTAATCGTGTGCTTCCCCGACAGTTTCGTCAGACTGACGCTCGATAAGGTGGTGACCGACGGGCTTCCGGCACTTGTGGAACCGCCCAAGGTCGCCATATCGCCCACCGAGAAGGTGGGGAAGCGAGCGCCGCCGGCTACCGAACTCTGCTGCTGGAAAGCCGCCGGAAAACCCAGCTTCGTAATGTCGAATCCATCACTGGCGCTGACGAAATGTTCGTTCTCGCGGCTAAAGCCGATCTTGGCATCGAGCAATAAAGTGGGAGTAAGGCTATCCGTGTAATTCACCGAACTGCTATTGCGCGGGATCAGGACTTTACGTCCATCCGGCTCGGCCATCGTGCCGAACATTAACGGAAACTGCCAGTTCAGGCTGTCCCAGGTATAGCGGCCCGAGATACGGCGCGCCGTCGAGATGTTGTAATCCGCCTTGCCCGTGATCGTATTGCGGTCGATGGGTCCCGCAGCCTGGAGAAACAGATTCTGCGAACGGGTGAAGGGGAGCCCCGGCAGATTCGCCTCCGGATAGTACGAGAGAGCTTTGGTCGAGATTGGGTTGACGCGGCTGCCCGGCAGCCGATTCCCGGCAAACGGAGACCGGGTGTATCCGCCGCCCGAGGCCACGGTGGTTAAAGGGTCGTATATCACAATTAGCGCTCCAGCCTGGTTGCGCGTGTCGGAGAAATCGCCTGCCCGTTCCAGGCCCGTCGCCGTGGTTAGAATCGATTGCGACACGCGCCGCTCGCGGGACCCCTCGTAGTTTGTGAAGAAGAAGAGCTTATTGCGCTTGATTGGTCCGCCGAGCGAACCGCCGAATTGATTCCACGCCAGCGACGGGCGCGTGCGCCCCGCCTTGTTGCTGAAAAACTCGTTCGCGTTGAAGTTGTCGTTGCGCACGTACTCGAACAGATTGCCGTGAAACGTGTTGGTACCCGATTTAGTCACCACGCTGACAATGCCGCCGCCCGTGCGTCCAAATTCGGCGGACATGGCATTGGTGAGAATCTTGAACTCCTGGGTGGATTCTACCGTCGGATACACCTGCGCCCCGGAACTGCCTATCTTCGTCGCGGCGATGCCGTCCACCAGAAAATCGTTGTGGAGCGGCGATCCGCCGCCGATCGACACGGCCGCCATACGCCAGCTAGACAGCACCTGACCGCCAAAGAACCCGATGCCGCGTACGGTGGGAACCAGATTGGCCAGCCCCATCGGATTACGGCCGTTTAGCGGTAAATCGTCCACCTTCTGCTTGTCCATCACCGTGCCCAGCGAGGACGTGTTCGGCTCCAACAGCGGAGTACCCGCCGTCACCTCGATCACTTCGGCGACAGACCCCACCTCCAGCACCACGGGCACGGCCAAAGAACGGTCGGCCTCAATGATGATTCCATCGCGCCGCACCGCTTTGAAGCCCTGTAGAGCGACATCCACCCGGTAAACGCCAGCCGGCAACAGGAGGAACCGGAAGTTCCCGGCCTCGTTCGCCGGCGTGGTGCGGATCAGGCCTGTATTCACTTCCAGCAATTTGATCTGCGCTCCCGCCGCTGCCGATCCCGAGGAATCGGTGACGGAACCAGTGATGGTGCCAGTGAGTTGTTGCGCCTGAACGGAGCTGTGGAATAGCACCGCCATGGCCACCAGCGGGAACACCGCAGATGCCAACCGCGACAAGAAACGCGTCACCTGATCGTGACGGCGAGATTGTAAAAACATTTCTTTAACCTCCATGAAGCCAACGTAAGGATGCCGCAGGCCAGCGAGACTTAAAACCGGTCCCGCCCAACCGAGCCACAAGTGCATCAAGGACTCTAATATATGTCAATTCAATTTGGGATTTCGATCATTCACCAATCGTGAATCATGGAGTTTGCCGGGGCTTCAGCCTGGACCCCTCGCCGTAGATGCCGATCCAATGATTCGTAAAGCGAAGCGCGGGCTGCGGAGAGACGCGCGGCATATGGCAATCGATGCAATTCGACCGAGCTTCCGTCTGGCATCTGGGTGCAGGATCTGAGCCGTTGCGTTCGTGGCAGGCAAGGCAGCGCTGGTTGTATTCCGATGCA